>MFXU01000001.1:0-30748 GCA_001788965.1 Candidatus Peribacteria bacterium RIFCSPHIGHO2_02_FULL_51_15
CCCCGCCCCTCTCCCTCGCTGCGCTCGGTAGAGGGGAGCTCTGCTTCAAGAGTAAAACAAAACAAAAACATCCCCTTCTCCGCGAAGCGGGAGAGGGGGCTGGGGGATGAGGCGCGCGCCATCAAAAAGCGGTTTTTAATTTCTTGCTGTCATCTAATATCGTCGTCCATAAATGCAAGGATAGAAACAACGTATTGAAATGGTAAACCAAAAGCGAAATCGAAATGGCGACCAAAGGCGAAACAAAAGTTTTTAGTATGAAATATGCGGCAGTGGCACAGAGCAAACCCGCGGCATTGGTCATGGTCAGAAGCCATACCCGCTTGAATATTCTGCAGATCGGAACCAACGCCACGTTTCCGGTCGAAATGATGGTAAACGGCAGGATTATCAAAAACGCGGGAATCGCGCCGGCAAATTCTTTTCCGTAAACAATCGGTATCAAAGGCGGAGCTGCTATGGCGCTTCCAATGACCGCAAGCGTCCCAAGCGACAGTGTCCCTTTCATCAGTTTCATGCAGGATTGACGCAATGTTTTCCGGTCCATGGAAGCTATCTTCGGTATGGCGACAGCCGCGAGCCTCGAAACACTGGGCATGATTATCTGGACCGGAATCGTCGCGAGTCTGAGCCCCAGGCGCAAGAGCCCGACGACCGGCAGCGGGGCGGTTGCGCCCAAAATTATGTAAAAAAGATTGGGATACAGGTTGGATGCGATCATCTGATCCGCCGCGATCCAGAGCCCCTGCCTGAAATACATTCCCGTGCCCGGCCTCCTGACGCCGGCGCCGATCTCCCTGAAAGTCGGAAATAGCTCCGCTCCGGCATATTTGTGGTAAAGCCAGATGCTTACCGGAACAAAAATGATCGAAACCGACAGAGTCCCGATTATCAGGCTCCACACACCCATGCCCAGAAGCAGAAGAACAGTGGAGATCACGACCTGGGATATCGCCCTGATATTCTCGAGTACGGCGACAATCGTGATTTTATTTTTTATCTGTAGAACCGTGAAGACCAACGATGGAGCGGATTGCAGGGCGGAGTTCAGCACCAGCCACCTCGCATACAGACCGATTGTCTCGTTTCCTTTGAACAGACTGGCGAGAAACGGAGACAGGATGAACAGGGCGATGTAAATGCTGAGAGCCAGTAGTGCCGACTGAACGAAATAACTGATCACGAGGACGGTGTCTTTCCGGCTTTTTCGGCCGACCGCTTCGGATAAAAATGTAACCACCGTGGTTTCCTGCCCGAATGTCGCGGCGAGTCCAAGTAGCCCGGAAAAGGCCGCAATGATGGTGTAAAGGCCGAGCTGTGTGACGCCAAGCAACCGGGCATAGATCACCGAGGAAACGGCTCCCGTAATCAGAAGCCCCATGCTGCTCGCCTGGAAGCGCATGACGTTCTGTACGAACTGCTGCCGGAGAAGGGACATCGCCCGGGTTTTTAAGGCTTGCATGTATCGCCGAGTTTAGCTTAGAAAATTGTTAAATTGTTACGCAAGCGAAACGTTTGATCGATGCATGCAAACAACTTAGCAATATAGCAATTTAACAATCGTAGATTGTCTCAAACCACGCATTGAGCTGAATCAGGCTGGATAAGGTGTGCAGTCCGTATTTCATTTTGCTTTTGTGCATTTCGTGGATTTTCCTCACGGCATCGACATCGAAAAATTCCCTGATGCGCTTACTCTCGAGCATTTCCAAAACCAGCGGCTCGGCTTCGCGCCTGATCCATTTTGCCAAAGGCGGATAAAATGATGACTTGGAAAGCGTAAAAATATGATCCGGCAAAATATGACGGTAGGTGTTCTTCAGAAATGCTTTCGTCCGCATGAGTCCCACATGCCAACTCGCCGGGGTCGAATGGGAAAAAGCGATAACCGCCGGATCCAAAAACGGAACCCGGCATTCAAGTCCGCTGGCCATAGTCACCGCATCCGTAAGCCTCAAAGATTCGTCGACCAGCCAGGTATGGCGGTCCATTTCCATAAATCTACGGAGCGAATCCGTCTCGGAGAGATTTTCAAAATGCTTTTCGAAAAATTCCGACGTTGTTTCCGGCTTGAACCATCTTCCGCGGGCTATTTCGATCACCTCTTTGGAACTGCGCGCGAGGAGCCTCTCTATTAGCTCCGGACCAGTATCCAGACCGAGCACGTCCGGTGGATAACCGAACATATTTCCAACCGAAGAACGCAGGCCCGCCGGAACAAATTTCAAAAAATTCAGTATCCGCGCGATGCGATAACGCGGGTATCCGCCGAAAAGTTCATCGCCGCCAGTACCGCACAGCACGACGTCGACCTTTTTCTTCGCCATGGCCGAGAGCGCATACTGAGCCACCGAAACCGAATCGGCATTCGGCATGTCCAGCGCACGAGCTGTATCCCGATACATGTCCCGAAACATTTCAGCCGTCAGCAACAATTCCTCATGATCGGTCTTGTAATGCTTTGCGGTAAGCGCGGCCAGATCAGCATCACGATTGAACCGGGCGGCATCCTCGGCTTCCGTCGCTTCAAACTTCACTGTAAAAGTTTTCACGGCTCCCTTCGTCGCCTTGGCCGTGTGATGAAGCACGATCGACGAATCCATACCTCCGCTTAAGAAGACTCCGAGCGGCTTATCCGAGATCAGATGCGCGGAAACCGTTTCCTGCATCAAATCGGGAAAAACTTTCATCGCCTGGTGTTTGCTTAATATTTTCGGATGCGGCTCGTCCACCGTAGCCATCGCAGGAGCGAAGGTGGATTCATCCGGCTCAAACCATGTCCTCTTCTCTGATCCCTTAGTCCACGAAAGTACCATCCCGGGAGAAAAAGACTCGATCCCCAGACACATTGTTTCCGGGCCCGGAACGTATTGAAGCCGCAGATAATTTGAAAGCGATTTGAAATTTATCTCCGGCTTTGGGTCCATCGCCTTCATCAAAGCCCGCATTTCAGACGCGAAAAACGGCTTGCCATCGATATAAGTCAGATACAGCGGCTTTATTCCGCTTGAATCGCGGACCAGATTCAGGGTCGAGGTTTTCAGATCATAAATCGCGAAGGCGAACATGCCCCTGAGTCTCGGAACAAATGTCATCCCGTACCGTTCGTACAACTTCAAGATAACTTCCGTATCCGTCCCGGTCCGACAATCGAAATTTTCTTTTTCCTTGAGCTCCCGGAAATTGAAAATCTCTCCGTTGTAAACAATTACTACAGTTTTGTCCGTGTTCCACATCGGCTGGTCGCCAATAGGTCGGGGATCGAGTATCGCCAATCGGGCATGGCCGAACGATATGCCGTTTCCGACGAAACAAGCGTTCCCGTCCGGACCGCGGTGCGCCAAAGATCGGATGATCGCCTCAATCTTTGCCCGATCCTCACCGATGAAGCCGGCTATGCCGCACATGGCGCAAAGTATACAGGAACAGCATCTACGCGCCTCGGAGAGGCGCTCCTATCAAATTTTTAAAAATAGGATCGGGTCTTATGATCCCTTAGGATCGGGTCTTATGATCCCTTAGGAGCGGGTCTTATGATCCCTTAGGAGCGGGTCTCCGACCCGCGTAAATACCCCTTAATCTAACTGGAACGCCTTCAAATACTTCTCCCGGCCTTTTAGCCGCTCCACCGGCATTTCCGTTTTTTTAAGCAAACAATTCCCCAGTACCAGATAGTCCATACCTGTATTCAGGAAGCAATTCAAAGCGTCCTTCGGCGACTCGACGATCGGTTCGCCGCGAACGTTGAATGAAGTGTTTATTATCACGCCGCAACCGGTGCGCCGCTCGAAGGCTTTCAAAAGCGCGTAATATTTCGGATGCTGATTTTTGTTTATAGTTTGGATCCGCGCCGAGCCGTCCACGTGCGTCACCGCCGGTATTTCCGCGCGCCGGTTTTCATGAACATCGGCCACCAGGAGCATATAAGGGCTCGGCCGGTCGAGATCGAAATAATCCGCCGTCCGCTCTTCCAAGACGGTCGGTGCAAAGGGTCGGAATGATTCCCTGAATTTTATTTTCAGATTCACTTTTTGCCAATTCGCCGCATTGCGCGCATCGGCAATTATACTTCTGCTTCCGAGCGACCTCGGACCGAACTCCATCCGATCCTGGAACCAGCCGATCACGTTCTCCCCTACCAGCAAAGACGCGGTTTTTTCGATGATGTCCTGTTCGGAAAGCTTCTCGAACGGCAAACCTTCGGCCTTCAGAAATTCGTCAATCTGAGGATCGGAATACTCGGGACCGAAATACACGTTCTCAAGGCGCGATAACCGCTCGCCGCTGAATTTCCGATGCCAGACCGAAAGAGCGGCACCCAGTGCTCCGCCGGCATCCCCCGCCGCCGGCTGGATAAACATGTCTTTAAAAAGTCCCGACTTGAGGATTTTGCCGTTTGCGACGCAATTTAAAGCGACACCTCCCGCGAGGCACAGGTTTTCGCTGCCGGTGAGCTCCCTGGCGTGAGCCGCGATCTTCAGCATGACTTCCTCGGTGAGGGCCTGGAGCGAACTGGCGACATCTTTGTGAAACTGCGTCAGCGGCGACTCTGATCTGCGCGTCGGCTCATGAAAAAGCTGTTCGATTTTTTTCCCGGTCATGGTCAGCCCGTACTCATAATTGAAATACTTCATCCGAAGCGCGAAGCTCCCGTCACTAAGAAGCTCGATCAGCTCCCGCATTTCTTTCAAATATTTCGGCTGTCCGTAAGGCGCCAGACCCATCACTTTGTACTCCGCGCTGTTTACTTTGAACCCGAGATAATAAGTCAGCGCCGAATAAAGAAGCCCGAGCGAATCCGGGAAATGAATCTCCTTCAGCATTTTCAATTCCTTTCCATGACCGTATCCGATAGTAGTCGTCGCCCATTCGCCGACTCCGTCCACCGTAACCACCGCGGCATCGTCGAATCCCGAACAGAAAAAAGCCGAAGCCGCGTGCGATTCATGGTGAGAAGTGAACATTATCGGTCCCTTGTATTTCAATTCCTTCTGAATCGTCTGGGGAATCCAGAGTTTTTTGCCCATCCACTCATGCATCGCGCGGTGAAACAAGATGAATCCGCGCGGCCAGACCTTGAGCTGCGTCTGGAGAATGCGCTCCAGAAACTTGAGCAGCGGCTTTTCGTAAAAAACCACGGCATCCAGTTCTTTGGCCGAGATCCCGGCATAATCGAGGGCATGCCTGACGGCATTCGCCGGAAAGGATTCATCGTGTTTCTTCCGGGTGAACCTCTCTTCCTGCGCCGCGAATACTATCTTCCCGTCTATGACCAAAGCCGCCGCGCTGTCGTGGTAGAAGCAGGACAAGCCCAGTATGGCTACGGGTTTCGCTATCAAAATTGATTGGAAAGACCGCCGGTTTCTTCCGGATTGACGGGTATCCAGAGGCTTTGTGCCCGGCTTTTTCCGGCTCCGAACAAATGCGCCAGTTTCAAAATCAAAGCATAAATGCCGAATACCGTAACCCAGAGTACGGTAAGCAAAATAGAGCTCATCACGACCCCTATCGCCCGACTGATTTTCATCCAGCCTTCGCGCAGCGAACCAAACAATCGACGCCAAAATGGAAAAATCAGGATATTCATTTGCCAGAGGCTGCGCTTCGGCCGGCAGGCCAGGCTTTATAAAGCCACTTGAGCTGCCTGCGCCATTGCTTGTAAGAAGAAAACGTCATAGGAACGTGTTTTTCCAATTAACTGCAAAATATTAAATTGCTAAATTGTTAAGTTGTTTGCATGCAACAGCGTGTGTTTCCGCTTGCGACCTTCGACAAGCTCAGGTCGCCCATGATGACATTGGGGATTGTGGCTGAATAAGGTCGCCCTGAGTTGATTGAATGGGCGCAACAATTTAGCAATATAACAATTTAACAATTAAGTAGGGGGAAAACTGAAATTTAAACTATCCCTAAATCAAGGTATAGATAAATGGCGCAAGCGGAGATGTCTGGGCGAAGACCATGAGCAGCCCGAACAGAACGATGATGATCATCATCGGCAGGAGCCACCATTTCTTCCTGACGCGCATGAAACGCCAAAGCTCGGAAAATATCGAGAGTTTGCTCATGGACAGATTGTAGCCGTATTTCAGAAAAACAGAATAAAATGTATGAGATTGCTTGAGATTCGCAGCCGGGGCATCGTGCCCCGGAGAATCGATTAATCCAGCTTCCCTCGAAAACCGGGACTTTTGTGTCCCGGCTACGGTTAAGCTAGAAGCTTCTCCGCCAACTTCAGATCCTCTTCCGTATCTATCTCCATACACAGCTCATCGCCGTACCAGACCGGCCAGAGTTCCAGCTTCCCATCCAGAATATTGAATGCGTTTTCGGCATAAACCTTCACGTTTCCTTCAGAAACAAATAAATCGATGGACTTCATCCAGACCGCGAAATCATCGGCCTTCCATTTATAAAGCGGCATGCAGGGACGGACATCCCCACCGGTGATACGAACCTCGACAGAGATGACTTTGCCATCTCTCATTCGGGCATTGAAATCTTTTGGTGACGGTACAGTCGACTCGGACACCGTGATTGAGCTCCTTTTTGAGCCAAGTAACGGAGCAAGGAGGCTTGGGGCGTACATCATATCTCCATGAATGAGCAGGACGTCTTCGCCGATGAGAAAATCCCGGGCCAGCCAAAGCGAATAAATGTAATTCGTATCTTCGAAACGGTCGCTTAACACCGTCCGAATCGGCGGGAGACCGTCTTTGTCGAATCCTCGTAAATAATCTTCGATTTTTTCCGCTTTGAAACCCGTGGTGATCACTATTTCCGAAAGATTCCTTTTTTTTAGGGATTCAAGTATCCATCCGATCATCGGCTTTCCGGCTACCGGTACCAGCGTCTTCGGCAGATCCGGCGCAAGCGCGCGTATGCGTGTTCCGAGGCCGGAAGCCAATATCACGGCCTTCACAAAATCGAAAGGAGTATTTTTTTTAGCGAATCCGCATCGAAAATATAGGGGTTATTACCCATCCGTTCGGGAGTGAATCCGTCCTTGACTATCAAATCAACACCGTTTGCATCGATCCCCAAGTCCGATAAGCGAGTCTTAAGCCCGCTTATTTCCATCATGTGACGAATTTTTTGAACCGCTTCCTGCATGGAATCAGTATCCAGTGCCCGGAAGAACCGATCAGCCCGTTCCGGCATGGCCTGGGCATTCAGCATCAAAACCGCGGGCAGCGTGACTCCCACCGCCTGGCCGTGAGGAACACCGAAGTGAAGAGTCATGGGATACGAAATGCTGTGGCAGGCCGCGGTCCGGGTGTTGCTGTAGGCCAAACCGGCCTGGAGACTGCCAAGCAGCATGTCATACCGGGCATGCTTGTCTTCCCCGTTTTGGACCGCCTTTGGAAGCGCAGGCAAAATCCTGCGAACCGCATCCAAAGCATAATCATCGGTTATAGGCTGGTGATTCCGATTCCAATAAGCTTCAGTTGCCTGTGTGAAAGCATCCATTCCGGTCGAAGCTGTGACCGGAGGCGGCATCGAATATGTCAGCTCGGGATCGACCAATGCCTCGGTTGGGAAAAGCCCCGGATGCATCGCCGAATGTTTTTTCATCGCCTCCTTATCCCAAAGAACGGCAAACGGTGAGACTTCCGAACCGGTACCGGCGGTCGTAGGCAACACAACCGTCGGAATTTGGGGTTTTGGTTTTTCCGGCATTTTCTTCAGAAGAGATCTGCCACTACCTGCCTGGGGCGCGAAAAGAGCCACGGACTTGGCCATGTCTATGGCGCTGCCTCCTCCGATCACAACGATGCAGTCGTTTATTTTCCCGCGTTCAGAGTTTATGAAACGGTCGAGATCGACAAGAGTGGGCTCGGCGGAAACACCTTCGTTCAGCGTCACATCCTTACCGGAAAGCATTCCAAGAATTTCCTGGAGTCGGCCGCTCTTCCTCAGAGATGAAGATCCAGTAAATACCGAAATTCTTTTTGCCGATCTCACGCATTCCAGATCCGGCAAAATCCGGCGAATCCCTTCACCGAAATTTATCCGAACCGGCATTGAATAATCGGCTGCCATGCGCCGAAAGCCTACTCCTTGAGCTGTTTCATGAACAGATCCCGTACTTCCTGACATGTGTGGTCGTCGGAAATGCGCTTCAGGTTATGATCCGGCCGGCCGCTGTTTACTTTGATATGAAGCAATGTCGGGCCTGTCCTCATGCATTTCGGCAGTGATTTTTCGAGATCGGCTTTAGTCGTTACAAATGCCGCTTCGCGGTAACCGCAGGCCAGCGCCACTTTGGTGAAATCGGTCGTTGGCGAGACCGTAGGCTGCCCGCCGGTGGAAGCGTGGGATTCGTTGTCCAAAATAATATGAACCAGGTTTACCGGGCCGCGGTTTCCCACCAATGCCAATAGACCAAGGTGCATCAATGCCCCACCGTCGCCGTCCAGAGCGATCACAATTTTATCTGTATTTTCCGCGCAACCCGCGGCGATGCCGGAGATGAGCCCCATCGAACCCATCATGTAAAAATCTGATGACTCTTTCGCGGCGTAGGATTTCCGGCTGATCATCCCGGTCGTCGAAAGATATGTGGCGCCCGGAAAAAAGTCTTTTATCATTTTTATCGCTTCGGTATCCGTCATCTCATACTGAGTGCCCGGTATCTGTCTTTCGTACTTTTCAAACAGACCTTTCTTCACCACGACCGCTGTCGGCTTCGATGTTTTTTTTGCTTCAACGGCCATTTCACCGATGTCCGCTTGCCAGTTTTCGACCGAAAGAAGCCGGTAAGGCAGCCTAAGAACCTTCAAAAATTCTTCCATGTCCCGGCCCATTATCCAGTGCTCGGGGGCATCAGAGCCCCAGCCTTTTTCAGCCCTCCAGGTGATGAGAAGCAAGGCGGGGATATCGTAAATGCCATTCAGTGAAGTGAGTGGATTCATCACATTTCCTAGACCCGAATTTTGCATGTAAACCATCGGCAATTTCCCGGTGGCCATGAAAGAACCGGCGGCAAAAGCCATCGCCTGCGACTCGTGAGCCGGATTTACATGGCTCACTTCGGCCGGATGATCGGCGGCGTAAGCGATGAGAGAATTTATAAGCGAACAGGGCACGCCGATGAAGGGGCTGATGTTCAAGGCTTTGAGCTCCGAAAAAAAATCCGATGGTTTGATCTTGGCCTCTGATTTCTCTCTGCTTGAAATCATACTTTAAGAGAATTGTAAGTAAAAAAGGTAAGGAAGGTAAGGGAGGTAAGGAAAGTAAGTCAGGTAACGAAGCAAAGGAAAACGAGGATACCTTCCTTACGTCCCTGACCTCCCTTACCTTCCTTACATATCTCGTTGGTCTTTTCCTCGATTAACCTAAGGATTTCTCAATAGAGTACACAGCTCCTCGTAATCCTCATACGAATGCACCTCCGCCCAGCCTGTCCGCGCTTCGAATGTATTTATCTCGACTTTATTTTGTACCAAACGCTGCAGGAATTCAGCAAGAGAGAGCGACTTCAATTCTTTGGCAGGAATTTGATCAATATTGCTTAACCATGTTTTTATTCCCTTGGGATTGAGCAGAATCAGCCCGATAAATTCCCCATGGGATGCTTCTTCCGGCAGATCCGTACTAATCGCTTTCAAAATGTTTTTTGGATGGCGCTCGAGTGTTCTGCCGGAGCTGGGCGGATGAGCCAGGGAAACCAGATCGAACTTTTTATTTTCGTACCGGCCGGTTCTCTGCAGAGGACTGATGAAAACGGTTATCGGATCCTCGCATGTGATGAATGACCGCAGGTTCTCCGGCGAAACAATCACGTCGCCGTAATGGATCAGAACCGAATCCTTGAACTTGTCTTTTGCATGGCTGATTGAATGAACTATCCCTGTCCCGGCGAAATCCGGAACTTCGCGCTTCTCGGCCGGATCGGCCTGAATCATCTCTTTTTTATAGCCGGTCAAAACCGTGATGTCCTGCATCCCGGCCTGGTTCAGGCTTTCGATGATCCGCTGGATGAGCGGCTTGCCTTCGGTCGGCAGCATCGCCACCGGAATATTTCTCAGCATCTCGGCCATTTTTCCTTCGTGTTTCGGCGCGCCTGCGGCCGGAATAACGACATGCACCGTTTTCCCGGTTCTCAGATATTTCTTCTCATGCTCCTTCATCTTCATCATGCCCTGCAATTCAAAAATTTCCTTCACCGTGGTTATCGATTTTTCGATCGAAACAGTGGATTTCTCAGTTGCCATGATATCAAGCGTCTTGTGCATCGCCGCGATTGTCGTCCGCATGCATTGGTTGGCGAATATTATCATGTTGATGCCCCATTCCTGCATCTCTTCATATTTCATCGCCGGGTATGTTGTGGGTATCAAAACCACCGGCGACCTCTTGTTCCAGGCTTTCAGAAATTCGCGGATCTCGTCCGGTTCCTTCGATTTCGAATGTATCAATATCGAATCCACGCCCACTTCCCTGTAAGCCTCCGCCCGTTTCAGCGCCTCGGCCATGCCCCAACCGGCGATCAGCGCTTCGATCCTGGAAATTATCAAAAAATTATCCGACTTGCGCGCATCTCTCGCCGCTTCCAGTTTCCCGCAAAATTCGGGGATACTGGCCAGCTCCTGCCGACCGGGAACGAAACTGTTCACCTTCGGGAAAAGCTTGTCCTCGATCACAACAGCGGCGATGCCCGCCGCCTCGTACTGCTCCACCATATGACGAACGTTACTCGAATTGCCGTAACCCGTATCGACATCGGCGATCACGGGCAAGCTGGTCGCGTTCACCATTTCCTGCGATCGCTCCAGATATTGGGTCATTGTTAAAATATTCGCGTCCGGCACCCCGTGACTGGCCGAGATTTCCAGTCCGCTGGCCCAGACACCGTCAAAACCATGCTGCTCGATGAGCTTGGCGCCGAGTCCGTCGTGGGCTCCTACGATTATCAAAGGCTTTTCCGCCGAAAGGAATCGTTCACGGAAGGATTGCATGGCCGAATAGTACCAGAAAGTAAGGGAGGTAAGGGAGGTAAGGAAGGTAAGGAAGGTGAATGTTTTTTATTACCTCCCTTACTTTCCTTACTTTCTTTACCTCCCTTACCTTTTAAGGGGCTCAGAAAAGAACATGTAAGATATAAACGTGAAAATCCTGCATATCACCGACGGCATCCCGCCGATCACACTCGGAGGAACCGGCCGGATCGTGATTGATCTGGCGAAAGCCCAGGCCGACTCCGGTTATGAAACGGTGATTTTGACCGCGCTGCCCGCAAATAAAAAAATGACTGAGCCCTCCGGTGTGAAAATTTTCACTATTCCCGCCCATAGCGAGCGCTGGGCACACTGGCGTTGCGTGTTTTCTCTCGTGCGTGAACGCGAGATTCTCGGCACAATCGACTCTTTTAAGCCGGAAATAATCCACGCGCATACCATTTCACGGCAATGCGGCTACCGATGGATGTCCGCATTGAAAAAACGCGGCATCAAGCTGGTCGTCACCTGCCATGACGTGTCGCATATCGCTTACGGAAAAGTAACCGGACGGGAAAAAAATCTTTTTTGGCGGGATCTGAAGAGATACCGCTGGAGCTTCAATCCGTTCAGAAACGTTTTAATAAAGAAATTTTTGAAAAATGCGGACAAAATTCTTTCAGTCAGCGATGCGCTGAAAAATTATCTCGCGCGGCGCGGCATCCAGGCCGGCCTGACCGTTCATAACGGAATAGACACCGATTTTTGGAGTCCTGCGCTTTCGAAGGCAGAAGCAAGATCGAAGCTGAATCTTCCGGTCGATAAGTTCCTGTTTCTTTTCGCCGGACGGCTCGGTTATGACAAAGGATCGACGCTGGTTAAGTCCTCCCTGCCAGAAAACGCTGGATTGATACTGGCCGGAGGCGGCTATGACCAGGAGTTTTTGCCCAGCCGGAGCTTTTCTTTCTCCGACCGGACCGCCGGACAAATGAAATCGATTTACGCTTCTTGCGATGCAGTCCTCGTACCATCACGGTGTCTGGATTGCTTCCCGACAGTGTGCCTGGAGGCCATGTCTATGCGGCGCCCCGTACTCGCCACGTCCTGGGGCGGCGCCAGGGAATCGGTGATCGACTCTAAAACCGGCTGGATAATGGACCCCTTAGATGAGACGGCATGGAAAAGCAGAATGCAATGGTGCGTGGATAATTCCGACAAACTCGATGCGATGGGTGCGGCGGGGCGTGAAAGGATGATTGCCAATTTTGATCTGAAACGGATGGTTGATCAATTAGATGAAATCTATACCAACTTGCTCGAACACCGCGGCCTGAAAGGCCGCTGCTGTAATTAAAAAAATTTGAAACGCGGAATTCGCTTGCGACCTTCGACAAGCTCATACCATTTTGCATTTAAAACATAACTAATCGGTCATTCGTAACGGCATCATCTCGTACCGCGTAGCGTTTACTCAAGCCAAGAACTCCATACCGCCAGCGCGTCTGATTAAGAACGTTTTAAACGCGAAGTGGTATCAGATCGCCCATGATGACACTCATGTTTGTGTGTCGATAAGGTCGCCCTGAGCTAATCGAATGGGCGAACAATTTAGCAATTTAACAATTTAGCAATTTTATTTATAAAACCCCTCCAACATTCCCCGGTTATCATTCAGCCACTCGAATAATCTCGGAATTCCCACTCTCAGATCCGTCGCCGGCTCCCAGCCGAGGACTTTTTTGGCTTTGGCGTTGTCGCTGACGAATATCGGCTGATCGCCCGGCCGCCAGTCCGAGAAGCTCCACTCGACCGGAAGCTTGAGATTGTTTTTTATGAAGTTCAAAAATTCAAGAAGTGACATGCTGTTGTTCATCCCGCCGCCGACATTGAAGATTTCGCCGTCAGAAGAAAGCCGGTCGAGGTTTTTTATGGCCCGGATGTACAAATCAACCAAATCGTCGACGTAAAGAATGTCTCTGACTTGCTTACCGGTGCCGTAAACCGTTAGCGGCCGGCCGAACATCGCCGCGATGAGAAACCACGCCACCCAGCCCTGGTCCTCCACACCCAGCTGATGTGGGCCGTATATGCAGGACTGGCGGAAAACGACGGTTTTGAGTCCGTAAATACGCGCGTAATCGCGGACATACTGATCGGCCGCACCCTTTGAGCAGCCGTACGGCGAGTGAAAATCCAGCTGGCAGGATTCATCGACTCCCGGGATATCGTCTTTGAACTTCACGCGGTTCCCGTCTAGGGTCACCCGCAAATGTTCCAGCCCGCCGAAAACTTTATTGGTCGAAGCATAAAGAACGGCAGGTTTCCTGGCGCTGGCTCTGGCTGCCTCGAGTACGTTGAAAGTTCCGAGCGCGTTGATCTCGAAATCCGTTCGCGGATCGGCCACGGAAGTGGTCACCGCAACCTGCGCGGCGAGATGCAAGATCGCGTCATGCGATCCTGCCAGCTCATTCAGGCTCGGTCTGTCGGTTCGGACGTCGGCTTTCACCAGCCGGAATTTACCTTTGAAGTTGTCTTCCAAAAACTTCACGTTCACATCGGTCCCCCGCCGGGAAAGATTATCCAAAATCGTGATGTCAAAACCTTCTTCGATGAACCTTTTCGCGGCATTCACGCCGATGAAGCCTGCGCCGCCGGTGATGAGGATCTTTTTAGACATAAATTTTTTATTACTCGGATTCAGAATTGTTATATTGTCATATTGCCGGATTGTCGCAGGCAACAAGGTAAGATTTTGCTATGCAAACAATATAACAATATTGCAATATAACAATTTAGCCCTCCACTAATAAAACTTGAGAATAAATATCTGAGAATTTTTTAACAATCGTAGCCCAATCGTTCTCGCTTGCATACTGCCTGCCCGCCGCTCCCATGATCTTCCTGAGGGTCCCGTCGCGGCACAGTTTCAGAAGCGCCTCTGAAATACCGTTTATGTCACCGTCGGGGACGATGATTCCGGTTTTTTGGTCGATGACGGCGTCCCGCACGCCGCCGGCATCCGTGGCCACGGATGGCTTTCCGCAGGCGCCGGCTTCCAGATAGACGATGCCGAAGCCTTCGAAATTCAGATGGGCGACGCGTGGCGTGTGGACGTAAACATCACAGGCATGAAAATATTTTTCGAGCTCGCTCCCGTCTTTCACTCCCGCGAAAATGATTTTGTCGCCGATGCCGCTGTCTCGCGCGATGTCCTGGAGATGCGATCTCCACTCGCCGCCGCCGACGACCAGATAAACGAATTGGTCGAATTTCCGCTTCAGCTCGGCCATGGCTTTTATCGCCAGATCCTGGCCTTTGCGTTCTTTCAGTCCCCCCACGGTCAGAAAAATCATCTTCCCCGGATATTTCGCCCGAATGTCCGAAGCATCGGCGGCTTTCACGAATCGGGCAAAATTGACGCCGTTGTGTATGACTTCGATCGGATATTCCTGTTTCGCATATTTGATAATCATCTCCCGCGTAAACCAGCTCGGTACGATTATTTTTTTGGCCTGCGCATAAGTCCATTTCAGAGCCAGCCAATCGGGAAATCTGAGCAGTGGCACCACGCCATATGTCCCCTGCGATCCCATGATGAACGGTTTGCCGTATTTCTTCGCCGACCGCGCGGCCATGAAACAATATGGAAAATCGAAAAGCGAATGGACCAGATCGAACTCCGACACATCGATTCTTTTGAGATACAGAAGCGCCTTCGGATTTTTCATTTCGAATATGTACGGCGGTAATACAAATCTGGCCGGAATGTCAGGAATGAATCTTTGATGCGCTTCCCTCTCTTTTTCAGGCAGGAACAAAGTGAAATCGATACCGGCAGACATGAGTCCGCGGCAATACTCGGCGGTTATGTTCCCATAGCCGTTCCGCACGTTCGCCGTCGAGGAAAAAAGCGCGATGCGCATAATCATTTGATTTCCTTTAATAATATCTCTGCGATTCTCTCTCCCGCCTTACCGTCCCAAAGCGGCGGCATCTTCACTGTGATTTCCCTTGGTGATTTCGCGAAATCCAAAACTTTCTTCCGGTCTTCTTCCTTCTCCGGATCGATCAATACATTGCTTCCGCTCTCGATCGTGCTCGGCCGCTCGGTGTTCCGGCGAAGCGTAAAGCATCTTTTCCCAAGAAATGTCGCTTCCTCTTGGATCCCTCCCGAATCTGTAATCACAAACGCAGATTCAGCTAGTAGAATCAAAAAATCAAGATAAGGCCTTGGCGGATGAAGGCTGATTTTTTTCCTCAAGCCCGGATTGTCCAAATATCCGAATTTTTGCAGAGACAATTTCAAACGAGGATGAATAGGTAAATGAACCTGCATCTGTATCCCAATTTCACGCAATAAATCCATACACCTCTTAAGCGATGCTTCGTTATCAACGTTACTTGGACGATGAAGTGTCGCAACGGCAAATTTTCCCCCTCGCCTTGCCTCGATGGGTAATCGCCCTTTTATAATTTTTGATTCCATCCGAATCAAAGTATCAATCATCGTATTCCCGACAAAAAAAACTTTTCCTTTCGCTTTCTCCTCCTTCAAATGTTCTCCGCCTGACTTCTCGGTTACAAACAAAAGATCTGCCAATTGATCGATTTCGATACGATTGTGTTCCTCGGGCATCGCTAAATCACCAGAACGGAGCCCGGCTTCCACATGCCCAATTTTGAAGCCCAGTTCATTTGCCGCCCGGGCGGCGCCAACGCCACCGTTCACATCACCGTAAACTAAAATGATGTCCGGCTTTTCCTTCTCAAGTTTCGGTTTCATCGCCTCGGCAGTGGCTTGTATAACCGCTTCCCGATCCGCCCCGCCCTTTACGCCAAGATTATAATCGGGCTGCGATATTCCAAGTTGTTTAAAAAAGAAATCCGAAAGCAAAGGATTGTAGTGCTGACCGGTATGGACGATCACGTGTTTGAATTCCTCGCCGTGCGCCGCCAAGGCATGATGCACCGAAGCCAATTTCACGAAATTTGGCCTCGCTGACACGCTTGAAAGTACGGTTCTCATTTGAAATTTAGTTTAGCGGGTTGTGCTGCCGAAAAAATGTTAAATTGCTAAATTGTTAAATTGCTCAGCATGCAACGTCCTCGCGTTTCGCCTGCGACCATCGACAAGCTCAGGTCGCCCATGATGACACTTATGTTTGTATGTCGATAAGGTCGCCCTGAGTCAATCGAATGGGCGAACAATTTAGCAATATAACAATTTAACACTTCACCGGTTTTTATTATTGGATTCCCAAATTTGTTTTTCTGATAACATAGGCCTCACTATGTTTTTCCACAAAAAGGAACAACCCTCTTTTTTCTATATGTGGCTCACGGCCGGTAGCGTCTTCGTTTTGAAGTCGCTTTTCCTGCTGCTCACCCCCATCCGGGGGCTCGCGTCCACGACCTGGCTCATCGATGACTCACTGATCGAGATGTGCGTCTCGCGAAACATAGCTCAGGGTTTCGGGTTTTCTCTGGACCAGATTCATCCGACCACCGGCGCGCCGTTTTTCTGGATCTATCTGGAGTCTTTGAATCATTTTTTCCTGCCATTCAAAGATTGGGCTATCCGGGCCACGTTTATTGAGTCCACGCTCTTCGGCACGCTTGCGACCGTACTCGTCTTTTTCATCGCTCTGAAACTTACGAAAGACAGAAGAATCGCCTGGACAGCATTCCTGCTTTCCACTTTCACGGCCAGCGCTTTCTTCAACGCCATGAACGGCATGGACACTGCCATCTTCACATTCTTCGTCCTGCTCGGCCTTGCACTGTTTTTGGGAGTTGGAAGGCCAAACAAATGGTCAAATTTCGCCTGGGGTGGTGTCACGGGTTTGGCCTTGGGTCTCGCCCTAATGACTCGCGGCGACGGCATCTTCGTGTTGTTCGGCCTGTTTTGCGTGAGAGTTTATGAATTATTGACTTCAAAAGGTGACGAACGGCGCGAGACGGGCAAATCCCTACTCGGGATGCTCATCATCGCCGGACTCTGCTTCACTTTTTTCATGGGCTGGCAGCTTCTCCAGACCGGGTCTCCTTTCCCCGGAAATCAAGTCGGCCGTCGCGAGCTGGCGCTGGCTTGGCATGGTTTTTCATTCAGCAACTTCTCTCTGCCCAGATATCTCACCATCGTCGCCTGGATGGTATTTCAGCTGACTGATTTGATCACCATCGCCACCGGCGGATTCCTGCTGGCATTGGTCGCTTTTTTGACCGGAGCTTTCAATAAAGACCTGAAAAAACTGAGCATATTCTCCGCCATTTATTTCGTGATCTTTTTCGGTCTCCTGGTCGGATATCAATGGTACTTCGCCGATTTCCACGGGCTCCGCTATCTAAACTCCTCGGCCCACATCCTGTTCATTTATATCGCGTTTCTCTTTTGGCGGATTCCCGTCGATCTCTGGAAGAAAGGTGTCGTCACTCTCTTGGGCCTAGCCCTGATAATCCTCGCCGGATACAAGCACTACCAGCAGGGCACCAGGATGGCATTGGCCAAATACATGAGCTACATCAGCCAGCCTGATCCTGTCCAAAATAAAATTATGTGGGGAACGATTGACTGGATGAGGGACAATCTCCCGGCCGGGACGTTAGTCGGGGTCAGGGACTACGGACGCGTTTGTCTCTTCACCTCCGCGCTGGTCCAGGACATCGCCGGAAATATCGACCCGGCGGCGGCCGCAGCCTTAAACGAGGGGGCATTGGATAAATTCCTGAAAGACAGGAATATTAATTATCTGCTGATCCCGAGCCTGGAGATGCGCAGCGACAAGCTGTACCAATACCTGCACAAGAATCTGAGGCTGGAACAAGTGAAAGAGGCGCCGGTGTCTCCAACTCAAATCTTGTATCAGATAATTTGGTAAGTATTAGGATTATTAAAGGTAAGGAAAGTAATGAAGGTAATGGAGGTAAGGAAGGTAAAACAAATGATGGAACAAAGAGAAACTGGGGCACCTCCCTTACTTCCCTTACCTTCCTTACCTACCTTACCTTTTCCCTATCGTATTCGTTATATCCACCACCGGCTGCTTGAACTTGATCTGCCTGTAGCATTCGTGTGGTGCGCCGATGATTATGAGATCAGATTTTGAAAGCACTTCTGTCTCCGGAACCAGTGCGGAATCCGGCACATAAGGATCTGAGCAAAGCACTTCTTTCGCCTCAAAAAGCAGTACCTTCCGGAGCTTGTACGAAAGCGAACTTCTGATGTCATCGCTGTCGGGTTTGAAAGCCATGCCCAGAAGTCCCACGGTCATCTGGTTCAGCGAATAAGTTTGTTTTATCTGCTGCACGAGCAGATACGGCAGACCTTCGTTTATCATCATCGCTCCCTGCCCGAGGATGAAAGAACCGTGATTGAAGGCGCCGAGCTGCATCGTGTCTTTGAGCAGGCACGGTCCGGCGGCGAATCCCGCCCTGGCAAAACCGTTCATACGCGGATAATCCTGTCTGAGCGCTGAGTGAATTTTCTGGAAATCCGCGCCAAATTCCTGCGCGATGACCCAAAACTGGTTGCTTATCGCGAAATTGATGTATCGCCAGGCATTGGCATACAGCTTCGCCAGCTCGGCTTCAATGGGGCGGAGGAAAATCACCGACGGACTGATGCTTTTGAAAATCTCAGCGGCGCGTTTGGCTGCCACTTCGGTGAATCCGCCGATAAGCTGCGGCAGTTTTTTCAGCTCTTCGATGGACTGGCCCTGGACGATCCTCTCCGGGCAATAAGCCAGATCGACACCGCCCTGCCCCATGGCGCCCAGCTGGCGGCCGAGACGGTCCGTCACTCCCGGAAAAACCGTACTCCGGAGCACCAGTAGCTGCCCCGCATGCATCTGGTTTATTACCTGATGCAAAGATTCGTCGAAGGAACTGACCGAAGGATCGAGATATTCGTCGACCGGCGTGCCGATCGTGACGACCACGGTTTCACAAGCCTTTAGCAAACTGAAATCGGTGGTGGCCTCGAGTAGTCCGGTACCGAGAACTTTTGAAAGTAACTCTTCGGCGCCGTCCTCCATAAACGGCATCTTCCCGCCGTTTACCATCGCTACTTTTTCCGCACTGATATCGATCAAATAAACTTTGTACCCCTCACGCGCAAAAACCATGCCGAGTGGCAGACCCACATGACCGCACCCGCCGACGATGGCGATGGAGCCTTTTTTCGAATTTGGTGAACCGGGCATAGAGTTTTGAAATTCCAATCCATTCTCATTGCAAAAAGTAGAATGGTCAATTTTCTTCGGATGACATTTGGTTTCCGCAGCCGGGACATCGTGTCCCGGTCACAAGGCCTGCATTACCGGGACACTATGTCCCGGCTGCGTTTTGGGAAAAGCGAACGCCACAAAGCCCTGAGATACCACCTCAAATATTCCGGCAGCCACTTCCAGAGCTTGAACCTCGATACACCCGCCGTCCGGTCGTGCCAAGTCGTCGGGACTTCTTTTATCGTCCAGCCCTTCCAATAAGTTTTTACCGCGAGCTCTATCCCAAGGGCAAAACTGGCTTTGGATTCAATCGGCAAATTGATTACCCGTCGGCTGTAGGCGCGGAAATTGTTGGTCGCATCGTGAGTCGGCAATCCGGCGAGGTAATGAAGTGACAGTCCGGCGCATCTCGAGAGCATCTGTTTGAAAAAAGGCCCGCCGATCTGTTTGCCGCCTTTCATGTAACGCGACCCGGCGGCCAGATCCGCACCTTCTCTGACTAATCGGGCCAGTGCCGGGATGTCTTTCGGCTCATCTGCGAGGTCTCCGGCCACGGGAATGATCACATCTCCTTTGGCCGCCGCGAACCCGGCTTTATAAGCATTGAGCACCCCGCGTCCGAGAGTATTCAAAACCAATCGGACATTCGCCGGAGCCGGTTTTATTGCAGCAAGAGCCGGGAGCGTGTTGTCTTCCGGAAAATCATAAATGATCAAAGTCTCATGCGGTTCCAAAACATGAGCTTCAATATCGGCGATCAGCGGTTCGATATTCCCCGCCTCGTTATAAACCGGCACGACGATGGAAATGAGTGAATTTTCGGCCAATTTGATAAAGAAATTACCGCCTGAGCATACAGCTTCAATCTTTTCGCGTGAAATCCAAAGTCTACCGGCTAACTTCGATATCGATCAAACGATGCGGTTTTTTTTGATAAAAGATCAGCTACTACCGACCTGACTTTTCTTTCTCCAATCCCCAATCTTTGGCTCAATCTCTGACATATTGAAATTATTTCTTCGTATCCCGAGGCTTCCAGGTTTTCAAGCAACATGAGAAACGGATGAGAACTGTCTTCAGGAATCTCCAATTCCCTCATTAATTCTTGAATGATTTGGATGTTGTATGGAATAGATTCGCATTTGAAAAACCGAGGTTCCAACCCTTGGACTGCAACACGATCTAATTCATCCATTAGATCGTGCAATGTGGCTTGTCGTATCTGATCTATCCCATCTCTTCCCAGTCTTCGTAAAATACCTGCATCCAAAACCTCCTCCGAAACCGGTTTGCCTGGATTTTTATCGGCTTGCTCTAGTATCTCTTCACAGTAGGCAGCGAAAACCTTATCCACAAGTTCCGGCCTTGGGTCATAGAAACTTTTTTTCTCCAGCATATTCTAATTTTAAAATTATTTCAGAATAAGTCAATTATTGTAAGCTTCCGTTTCTTTGGTTTGCTATAACCTAATACCGTGATTAAGGATCCTGTAATCGGAGTCGGCATCATCGGTACCGGTTTCGGCGCAGCCGTTCAGCTGCCCGGATTTCTCGGACTTCCTGAAGTACGAGTGGTTGGCATCGCTTCAAAAGATGGTAAAAAAACGGAAGAGCTGACCAAAAAATATAGTCTTCCTAAAAAATTCTCTTCCCCGGAAGACCTGATCGGCTCGAAAGAAGTCGATCTCGTGAGTGTCGCCGTGCCGCCTTTTGCCCAAGAAGAGCTTATACGTCTGGTGATAGCAGCGGGAAAGTCTGTTTTGTGCGAGAAACCATTTACGAATTCATCCGGCGTCGCCCAAAATCTTTATGATGCGGCGCAAAATGCAGGAATTGTTCACGCCGTGGATTTCGAGTTCCGCGAACTGCCGGCGATAAAATCCATCAAGGAAAAAATTGAAACGGGGAATATCGGAAAAAATCGATCGGCGGAAATCAGCTGGCTGGTGGGATTTTGGGCTGATCCGGAGAGGCCCTGGCGCTGGCAGTGTGACCGCTCGGCGGGCGGCGGTGTAACCGGCGCACTCGGAGTCCACATGTTCGATATCGTCGAATGGTTTTTCGGCCCGGTGAAGGAATTGAAAGCTGAAACATTAATCTCAATAAAAAAACGTAAGGATATTTCGGGGATCTCGAGAGAAGTTACTGCCGAAGATCACGCGTCAATCGAATTGATTTGCGAGACCGGAATTCCCATAAAAATAATTTTATCCAATTCCGAACCGGCCGGAACCGGCCTTTCAATGAACATTCGCGGCGATAAAGGAATTATCAAACTTGAAAGCTCGACGCAGGAATACGGACGCGGACTCAAAGTAAAAGAAGTGGCCGACGAAAAAAGTTTAAAATTCGTCGAACTTCCGGCTGACATCGCCGCAGGACTCGATTCACGTATCCCACCTTTTCAGTCGCTTGCAGGAAGATTGGTCAAAGCGATCCTAAAAAAGGAAACATTATTTCAGCCTTCATTTCTCGCAGGTCTGCGCGCGCAAAAGATAAGGGAGGCGGTGCTGGAATCTTCGGCAAGTGGAAAATGGGTCAAGGTAGATGAAAATTGACAATTTGCCATTACTGATATTAAAATCGCTGTGTTTTAACCTCGAAGTTACATGACCCGTCTAAATTCAACTGCAAGTTCACGGCATACTTTTCTCCGAGACGTTCTGGATGTAGATTGTCTTAGAACTACAGGGGAATCTTTTTCTCCGCCTGTGTCAGTGGTTATAGAAAAAGTTTTCCAAAGAAGAACTGAACTTAAAAAGATAATGCAACCGGACAGTCTGAACCATGATTCACATGATTAAAGGATTACCATGATTTATTGAGGATGTCCGTAATCATGGAAATCTTATAATCCTTTTAATCAAGGTTCAGACAACGTAGCATTTTTTAAATTTATGTTAAAGTGATTTCCGTTTTGTATCCCATGAAAAAAGTCCTCGTCACCGGCGGCCTGGGTTTTTTGGGCGCTTCGCTCGTCCGGGCTTTGGTTGGTCGCGGCGAATCGGTGAAAGTTTTGGACAATTCCTCGCGGGGATCGGTCGAAAAACTCGGAGACAAGGCAAACGAAGTCGAAATCATCACGGGAGATATCCGCGATCCCGCTATAGTGCGAAAAACCGTCTCCGGAACCGACCGCGTCATCCATCTGGCCTTCGTGAACGGTACGGAATATTTCTACAAATACCCGGCTTATGTGCTCGACATAGGAGTAAAGGGAATGGTGAACGTGCTGGACAGCTGCATTCAGGAAGGTGTCGGGGATCTGGTGGTAGCCAGCTCCTCCGAGGCTTACCAGACGCCTCCCGAAGTTCCCACTCCCGAGACAGTGCCGCTCTCGGTTCCCGATCCCCTGAATCCCCGCTACTCCTACGGAGGCGGGAAAATACTAAGTGAGCTTATGACCCTGAATTACGGACGCGACTATTTCAAGCGTGTCGTCCTCTTCCGTCCGCACAACGTTTACGGTCCGCAGATGGGATATGAACACGTCATCCCCCAATTTATCGGCCGATTGCAAAAACTTTCTACAGAGAATCCTGTAAGCAATAAATTTGAATTCCCTCTACAGGGCAGCGGAAAACAAACCCGCGCTTTCATTTTTATCGATGATTTCACCGCCGGACTCCTCTTGACTATCGACAAGGGCGAGCATCTAGGCATTTATCACATCGGTACGAATGAAGAAATAAAAATCGGCGAAGTGGCGAAGCTCGTCGCAAGGCAAATGAACCTCGACATAGATCTCGTACCCGGCCCCGAGGCTCCGGGCGGCACTCCCAGGCGTTGCCCCGACATAACCAAACTGAAAGCCTTCGGATTTAAACAAAAATTCAATTTGATTGAGGGACTAAAACCCACCGTCGATGGGTATATGAAAAATCCGGCTCCCGTAAAATCGAACCGGTCAGAACCTTCGTTGTTCTTCGCGAAGTAGTATCAAGTTCTGAAGTTAAAGCTTTTAGTTGCCGCGCCCGCGGAGGGGCGCTGCTGATACCATTTTGCATTTAAAACATAACTAATCGGTCATTCGTAACGGCATCATCTCGTACCGCGTAGCGTTTACTCAAGCCAAGAACTCCATACCGCCAGCGCGTCTAATTAAGAACGTTTTAAACGCGAAGTGGTATGAGTGTAAAAAAAATTTTTAAATCAGCAGCAGCCCTCCGTGGCTGCGGAGTCGGAGGTGGCGCGAGAAATCATACTTGATACTTGATACTTGATACTTGATACTTTTCGCGAATCGGAAATACCTTCACCCAACAAATTTATGGCTTTTTCCTACGGTCCAGTTACTTCCTGCCAGACTTGCGGATCCAAAGATCTGGAGTCAGTCATATTTCTCGCTTACCTGCCCTCGGTGAATGTCATGAGCCCGCTTGACCGGGCTCACGATCAGGAACAATGGTTCCCCGCCGAGATGCTCCGCTGCCCGCGCTGCACTCTTGTCCAGCTCGGTTACGTAGCCGATCCGTCACTGGTCTTCCCGCCCGAATATCCCTATACCAGCGGCACGACAAAAATTCTCCGGGAAAATTTCGCCGACCTTTATAAAAACGTAAAGCAACTGATGGATCTCAAGCCGGAAAATTTCGTGATTGACATCGGTTCAAATGACGGAACGCTTTTGAAGAATTTCAAAAACGGCGGGCACAAAGTCCTGGGCATCGAGCCGTCACTCGCGGCCAAACTGGCGGAAAAAGACGACATCGAAACCATGATGGCGTTCTTCGGGACGGAATCGACCGATGAGGTGCTGAGGACTCACGGTCAGGCCGACGTGATAACGGCCGCCAACGTTTTCGCTCATATCCTGGCGCCGAATTCGGTAGTGGAAAACATCAAGCGGCTGCTCAAGCCCGAGGGAGTCTTCGTTTCCGAATCCCATTACCTCCTTGGATTAATCGAAACCCTGCAGTACGACACGATTTATCATGAACATCTGCGGTATTACTCGCTTCAGAGCATCAAGTTCCTGCTCGAAAAACACGGTTTCCGGGTATTCAGGGTCCAGCGCATCCCGACTCATGGCGGCTCCATCCGCGTGTACGCCGCACTTTCAGACAGATTTGAACCGGACGGCTCGGTCGAAGATTTGCTGAAGGTCGAAGACCAGGCCGGCCTTACCGGCACGGGCTGGACCAAACCATTCCGCGAAGGCGTCGTCAGGTCGAAGTTGGAGCTTTATCGGATTCTGGCCGATATCAAATCCAAAGGGCAAAAAATTTACGGCATCAGCGCGCCGTCCAGAGCCTCGACCCTGGTGAATTACGCCGGTCTCGACGATGAGCTGATCGAGTGCGTAATGGAAATCAAAGGCTCAAAAAAAATCGGAAAATATCTTCCCGGCCGGAACATACCGGTACTGGAAGAATCGAAGCTCTATGCCGATCAACCGCCTTACGCGCTGCTTTTGTCCTGGCATATCGCGACGGAGCTGATGGCAAATCTGAAAAAACGCGGATACAAGGGGGATTTCATCATCCCATTGCCAATCCCGCGAATTGTGAAAAACAGCGAGGTTTAAAGGCAGATCGTTTCGATGAATACCTCCGCAGCCGGGACATCGTGTCCCGGAGTCATTGGAGTAATTTGGCACAAACCCGGGACACGATGTCCCGGTTACGAATCTTTGAGAATTTTTTTGTTACTAAGTCGCTGAAAAGTCCTCTAACTTTTAAAAGCAGCCCCTAGAATTCTCTCCATCCTCTTCTCCCATGTAAATTGCTCGACGTGCGCTCTGGCGAGCAGCGCTTTTTTCTTCGCGGTTTCAGGATCATCCAAAACATTCCTTATCGCATCGGCCAGACTTTCGGAATTACCCGGCTCAAAGAAATAAGCCATCGATTCGTCCAACGCATCATGCAGCGGCGGCAAATCGGCGCACACTATCGGCCGGCAAGCCGCCATGTACTCGAATATCTTCAGCGGCGAAGTATCCCGTATGAAATAAGTCCTCGCAGTTTTCGGCGCGGTATAAACCAGTACGTCTCCGGCAATCAGCAATGTCGGAACTTTGAGATGCGAAAGTTGTCCGAGCATCGTCACTTTAGGAACCAGCGATTCACGCATCTCTCCCAGGAACCGCTGCCTTACGTCTTCCGGGCCTCCCGCTATCACCGCCCGGAACTCCAGCCCCCGTTTTAACAGGATTTCGAAAGCAGCTGTCAATTCGGGGATACCCTGCGCCCTCCCTTTTGACTCCAGCTGCCCGGCATAGATGATAAGCGACGCTTCCTTTGGGATGCTCAGGCTGAGTTTGGTATCGGCCGGGTCGGGCAGGGCTTCGAAATCATGCAGGTCCACTCCGTTCCCTTCGACGATAACCGGTATATCCTTCACTCCCATGTCAATCAGCCCCTGCCGCATCTGGGTGGTCAGAGTGGAAATCAATCGGCACGCCCGGATGCTTTTCAAAAAAAGACGTTTACCGAAACCCGGCAATCTGTGAAGCTCCAGTATCACGGGAATCCCCGATTCCGCAATTTTCGGAAGCAGCTCCGGAGACCGGGTGTATATCACGTCAAATTCCTTTTTTCTTTTTTTCAAAACCATGTTCAGCACTCTGGAAAAGAGAAAAGCCGCCATTTTTTTTCCATAAAAACCCGGAGCGATGCCGGCCATACCGTTCACGGCGCCCATCTGATGCAAAGGCACCGAGGATTTTAGCCCGTAATATGCGGCAAAGCTCTGGTCAATTTTGTTTCTCCGGTACGGCGCGAAAATTTCCACTTCATGTCCCAGCGACCTAAAAGCCTGGGTCACTTTGGCGATCTGGAAGCCTTTGGCATTTTCGGTAGGAAGCCGGGTCGTGGTGCAATATGCGATTCTCACACGAGCCAGTTTAAAGCCCCATATAAAATAAAGAAATCCGAAGAGAAGGGACCAAAGGAACCGAGGGGACCGACGTTGCCTGGGTGTTTTAGTTTCACTTCGGTCGCGTCGATGCCTTCGGTTACTTATACCATTTTGCATTTAAAACATAACTAATCGGTCATTCGTAACGGCATCATCTCGTACCGCGTAGCGTTTACTCAAGCCAAGAACTCCATACCGCCAGCGCGTCTGATTAAGAACGTTTTAAACGCGAAGTGGTATTAAATCACTTTTATTACATACTCAAATCCAACCCGGAACGATCAATTATCCTCCTCATCCTCTTCTCCCACGTAAATTCCTCCACCAGCTTCCGCGTGTTTTCGGCCCGTCTTCGCGCTTCTTCCGGACGTCTGACTATTTCCCGCAGCCGCTGAAGCAATGACCCGAAGTTTCCCGGCTCGCAGAAAAAAGCGGTTTCTTCCGAAAGCACGTCGCGAACGGTTGGTAAATCGGAGGAAACGATCGGCTTGCCGCTCGCCATATATTCAAACATCTTCAGCGGCGACATGAATTCCCGGTAATGGGGAAGATCGGGAAAAGGCATGGCCAGTATGTCGCAGGCGGCCAGGGCATCCGGCACGGAAAGAGCATCGATCTCGCCGGTGAATTTCACATCTTCGGCCGTGAGTCCCAGTTCCACCGCCTTCGACGAATAATATTTTTTATCCGCTTCGGGTCCGCCGACTATAAATGCGAAAAATTTCCGGTCTGCTCCGACAGCTTTGAGTAAATCCAGGACGCCTTTTTCCATTCCCAAAGTTTTAAGCCGTCCGACATATCCTACAACCGGACGATCGGTCTCGATCCCGAACCGGAGCCGAGCCTGGACCGAGGAAGGCATGGACTGAAACCTTCGCAAATCCACAGCGTCACCGGAAACCATTATCCGTGTCTCCTCGACGCCCCAAGACTTCAGTATCTGATCCATGGCTCCGGTAAGCGAAACAACCAGAGCGCATCTGTTGCAAAGTTTCACGAACCTTCGTCGATTGAACCGGGGCAACCGGTGCAGTTCCAAAATAACCGGCACGCCCGTATCGATCAGTGCCGGTAGCAGCGCGGGCGTTCTGGTGTAAGCCATGTCGAAAGCCACCGGAGTGACTTGGGCTTTTATCCCGCTTCGGATCACCGCATTCATCCACAGTAAGCCGGTAACACCCGGTAAAAAAGGACTGGCGATCGGATCGAAAGTTCCGAAATATTCGATCTTGATATCCCTCGGCAGACGGTAATAGTCCCAAAAATCTTTTCTGGAAATATTCTTCCGGAATGGCGCAAAAACGGTTACCTGATGTTTCAGATTAAAAAGCGCTCCGATGACCTGAGCCACCTGGTGCCCATGTGCCCGTTCGCTAGGCAGCCGGACGTTGGAGCAGTAAGCGATTCGCAATTTGGAAAGGTAAGGTAAGTAAGGTAAGTATTGTAGGTAAGGTAGGTGAAAATCCAAATCACCTTCCTTACTTACCTGACCTACATTACCTACCTTACCTTTTCCTATACACTTACCCCAATGAAAAAAAATTCCCGTACTATCGGCATCGGTACTCTCGAGCTAAAGCGGGAGGAACGAAATAACATCAACAAAATCCTGACCAGTAACCGGCTTTCATACGGTCATTGGAGCAAGAGATTCGAACAGGATTTCGCCGCGATGCACGACTCGAAATATGCGATTTTCATGAACAGCGGCACCAGTGCGCTCTCGGTCGCCGTCGCCTGTCTGAAGGAAGTGTTCGGCTGGAAAGACGGTGATGAAATAATCGTTCCGGCACTGACTTTCGTCGCCACTGTAAACGTGATTCTGGACCACGGACTGAAACCCGTCTTCGTCGACTGTGACAATCGGACTTACAACATCGATCCGAAAAAAATCGAAGCCGCGGTAACCTCGAAAACCCGGGCGATAATGCCGGTACATCTGTTCGGCCTGGTCGCTGACATGGATCCGATCATGAAAATCGCCAAAAAGCACGGCCTCCGGATCATCGAAGACAGCTGTGAAAGCATGGGCGTGAATTACCGCGGCAAAAAAACCGGCACCTTCGGCTCTGTCTCATGTTTTTCCACCTACGTCGCCCATTTGGTGGTCACCGGCGTCGGCGGGTTGGCGGTCACAAACGATAAATCTTACGCGGAAATACTCCGCAGTCTGGTGAATCACGGGCGGGACAACATTTATATTTCGATAGATGATGATCGCGACGTCGACGGAGACGAATTCCAGGAAATTATCCGGAAGCGTTTCAGTTTCGTGCGCCGCGGCTTCAGCTTCCGGGCCACCGAACTCGAAGCCGGCATCGGAGTCGCCCAGTTGAAGCGCCTGCCAAAAATGCTGAAAATGCGGCAGTCAAACGCCCGGAAACTCACAAAAGTCCTGAAACCGTTCGAAAAATGGATACAGCTTCCCTGGTACGACCCCGATATACAGGAACATGCTTTCATGATGTATCCGATAGTTCTAAAGAGGACTACCGGCCTCGCCAAAGACCCGATAATTCAGCATCTCGAAGCGAACCGGGTGGAAACACGGGATATGCTCCCGCTCATCAATCAACCGGTTTATGATAATCTTCGTATTCCCCTGAAGGATTTCCCGGTGGCAGAGTGGGTCAACCGCTGCGGATTTTACATCGGCTGTCATCAGGGAATCACCGATAAGGACATCGATTACATTGGGTCTCTGTTTAATAAATTTTTTGATGGAATAGCCAGACTCCCAGAAAGATAGGGTAGGTAAGGTAAGTAATTGTAGGTCAGGTAGGTAAAAATTTTTGTTACCTACCTTACGTACCTGACCTACCTTACCTACCTTACTTTTTCTAATGTATAGTTCAGAATGAACCTCGCTCATGGCAGTCAAACGCGCCTTCATCACCGGCATCACCGGACAGGACGGTTCTTATCTGGCCGAGCTGCTGCTCGGTAAGGGTTATGAAGTTCACGGTCTCGTGCGCCGTTCATCGACGTTCAATCGCGGCCGGATCGAACATCTGTTTCTTTCCGATCCGCACCGGACGAAGCTGCCGCTGTTTTTGCATTACGGCGATCTGACGGATGGCAATTCGCTTCTCAGAATTATTTTGGAAATCAAACCGGATGAGATTTATAACCTCGGCGCCCAGAGCCATGTGGGGGTCAGCTTCGATATCCCGGAAAACACCGGCGACATAACCGGGCTCGGCACCACCCGGATCCTCGAAGCTTTGCGCTCCAGCAAAATCCCGGCGAAGTTTTATCAAGCCAGCTCAAGCGAGCTTTATGGGAAGACTGTGGAAACACCTCAAACCGAGAAAACGCCCTTTTATCCGCGCAGTCCCTATGCCTGCGCCAAGGCTTACGCTTTTTACCTGACCCGCAATTATCGTGAAAGTTACGGAATGTTTGCGGTGAACGGCATACTTTTCAATCATGAATCCCCGCGCCGCGGTGAAAATTTCGTGACGAGGAAGATCACTTTGAGTATCGCCAAGCTGCTCGCGAAAAAACTTGATTGTATTTACCTGGGGAATCTGGAGGCAAAACGCGACTGGGGTTACGCCAAGGAATTCGTGGAAGGGATGTGGCGGATGCTTCAGCAACCGGAAGCCGATGATTACGTGCTTGCGACTGGCAAAAGCGCTTCGGTGCGTGAATTTCTGGAGCTCTGTCTGACCCGGGCCGGGATCGAGTGGGCCCGCGCAGGAATTGACTTGAAGGAAATTTACCAGGACAAAAAAACCGGCAAAACCATCGTCGCAATCGACTCCCGATACTACCGGCCGGCGGAAGTCGATTCACTGATTGGCGATGCCTCAAAAGCGCAAAAAAGGCTCGGCTGGGAACCCAAAACTACGCTAAAAGAACTTGCAGATTTAATGCTTTCAGAAGATTGTAAAACGCTGGGTGTAAAGATATAAGACATAAGATGGAAGATGGAAGAAAACTTATATCTTATGTCTTACATCTTATATCTTCAGGCTGTCGCTGATCATAAAGCATTATCATGCGAATTCTTATCCTTACACCATGGGTCCCCTACCCCGTAACCGGCGCCTGCCAGCAGGACCGGTTCAACGGATTCAAACAGATGCATTCCCTGGGCTACGACATCAGTATCATCGCCCGGATTCATGATTTTCAGCCGCGTAACGAAGTCGAAAAGGTATTTCGCTCAGAAAATCTGCCGCTCACACTGGTTCCGCATACAAAAGGAATCTGGAAACTGATGCTGCGAAATTTCCCCGGGATTCTGAGGAACCCCGGCTTGCTCGACGGTGCGGCGCTTGAATATCTGGACCACGAATATTTGAAAACCCTTAAAAGTGAAATAGAAAGTTTCAAGCCGGATGTTTTTTGGATCGAGTATTCGACACATTGGGCGCTGCTTAAGTTTTTGAAACCTTACAACATCCCGATAATCGTCAAATCTTCGCTCAATGAGCCGCGAAATTGCGTCGATGAACACGGCGGATCACTCATTTCCAGAATAAAATCTCTGCCAAAATACGTCGGGGAAAAGGTCGTGGCCCGAAATGCCGACCTCGTGCTTGCCATCACACCGGATGAAGAAAATTGGTATCGCTCGCTCGGTGCAAAAAGGTCCGGCGTCCTACCTTTAAGAGGACTGAGCAAGTGTTTCACAAAAAAAACACATGCTCCGAAACCGGTACTGGATGCCGTATTCCTGAGCTCGAACTACAACATGGGCCACAATCGCGATGCCTTC
>MFXU01000001.1:30759-34120 GCA_001788965.1 Candidatus Peribacteria bacterium RIFCSPHIGHO2_02_FULL_51_15
CACTCGTGCGCAAAGAGCTTCCGGGTAAAGTCCGTTTCCATCTGACCGGCAGTAAATTCCGGCCTGAATGGAAGAAATACCTGGCCGAGGATTTCAGCTACGCCGGCTTCGTACCGGATCTCGGCCAATTCCTGTCCACCATGGACTTCGCAGTCTGCCCGTGGATCACCGGCCAGGGTATGCAGCAGAAAGTCTTCGAGCCGCTGTGCCGCTCCTTGCCCCTGCTTACCACCAAAACCGGAGGCTATCCGTTTGAAAACGGAAAAGAAGTCCTGCTGTGCAAAACTCCCGAGGATTATGTAGGCGGCCTCAGACAGCTGCTTGATCCCAACCGGCGAAACGAAATCGCAGAAGCAGCTTATAAAAAAGCCGATGAGCTGTTTTCGGAAGAAGCGGTGAAGAAAATAATGAAAGAATCCATCGAAAGGATAACGGCAAGCAGGTAGCAATCTGCGTTGGTGATAGGAGGCGCTGGACATGATTCCCGATCGCATCGGGGATGCGCGTGACGATATCGTGGGAAAAGCTGCTACCTTAAAGAAGTTTATTTAGGCAATTTTCGCCCGGAGTGACTTCATTTTGGCGTTATGTTGTATACTTAAGATACATGACGCGAAAGGAAGTAATAATCCACTGGCGCAAGGGCGCGAAAGACGCCATGGCCATGGCGATATTGGCGCTCAAAGCCGGGAAATATGAACATGTTTTTTTTAATTGCCAACTCGCGGCTGAAAAAGCTTTGAAGGCGGCGTATATGTCGCAACATAAGAAAGAGGCGCCGTATGTGCATGATCTTGGTTTCCTGGCCAATCGGATAGTTCACAATATTCCTGAAACCGATCTTGAATTTCTGCAAGAATTGTCCGATTTCGCGGTTGATGCGCGCTACAACGATCCGGCTTGGGCGCATAAATGGGCTACCAGAGACCATGCCAGGAAAATTTTGAAACAAACTGGAAAACTTCTTCCGCTGATCGGATTATGAGCGGCATGACACTTACCAAGCGCAACGGCATCAAAATTGCGCGAGAATTCAAGCTTGCGGTGTCAGGCGCGGGACTGCCCGTAATCGGAGTTTATCTTTTCGGGTCTCTGGCGAAAGGAAAAGTTCATCGCTGGAGCGACGTGGATATCGCCGTTGTTTATCGGCCTTTCGGCGCAGACCGCCTGAGCGAGTCTCGTATTATCCGCAAGCGGAGAAACCGATTCGATGTGCCCATGGATATCGTCTGCTTGCGGGCGGAAGACATGAAAAACGATTGGCTCGGAATCGCGCGGGAAGTGAAACAAAACGGCATCGCGGTGTGAGGAAACGGGAGATGAAGCAGGGGTTCGGGCAGAATGTTGCTATAATCCAAGGGTGCAAAAGATCTGCCGCCATTGCCGGGCAGCATTCGAGATCACGCCGGATGATCTGGCTTTTTACGACAAAGAAGTTTATTAATCAGCGGGCAGCAAACACCGTTGGCGATAAATATTTGAACCAGGTGGGCGCGCGCCATGGGGTTCAGGGCGGCCAGAGGGGGGACTCTGGCGCGCACGCGTTCTTTTTGGTTCTTTTTCTGCCGCTCGGACAGAAAAAGAACAAGCATCACAAAGATTTGCTATCATCTCACCATGAAACGCCTCTCGGTTGGCATCATCGGTTTGGGTTACTGGGGGCCAAACTGGCTCCGGAATTTCGCGGCAAGCGAAGAATGGGATCTCAAGTACGGTTGTGATTTGAAAAAAGACAGAGTCGAAAAATTCACCAGAATGTATCCGGCGACGAGCTTTACCCAAAATTATACTGAGCTGCTCAAAGATAAATCTCTGGATGCGGTAGTCATCGCAACGGCGGCCGGCGCCCATTTCGGCCTTGCCAAAAAAGCTTTGGAGGCCGGCAAGCATGTTTTGATCGAAAAACCGATGACTTCCTCGGTAAGGGAGGCTAAAGCGTTGGTCGATCTCGCCAAGCGGAAGAAACGCCTGCTGCTTGTAGACCACACATTTGCCTACACTTCCTCGGTGAAGAAAATCTCCGAAATAGTGAAGGGCGGATCACTCGGTGATCTGCTTTATTTCGACTCAACCCGGATAAACCTGGGGCTTATCCAGCCGGACACGAACGTCCTCTGGGATTTGGCGATTCACGACCTCACGATCCTGGCTTCCATCGTGGATCTGAAAAAAGTCACCGGTGTTTACGCGACGGGCAGCCATCATTTCACGAAAAACGTCGAGGACGGACACCTGCACCTGAAATTCAACGGCGGCTTCGCCGCCCACATCCATGCCAGCTGGCTCTCGCCGGTGAAAATCAGACAGACTTTGGTCGCCGGCCGGAAAGCCATGGTGACCTACGACGATACCCAGCCCTCCGAAAAAATCAGGTTATATGACAAAGGTGTGGATCACGACGACACGAAGCCCGATCCGTTTTTTCCGAAATACAGGATCGGAAACATCCTGATCCCCGCCGTATCGCTAACGGAAGCTTTGGCTGTCGAGGCTTCGCATTTCGCCGCTTGTATAAGCGGTAAAGAGAAACCTGCCGTGTCCGGCGAAGACGGGTTGAGAATCGTGGAAATACTGGAAGCCGCCGACAAATCGCTTGAGAAAAGCCGGACGATCTCCATTAATGAAACCATTTCAAATTAATTTTTTATCAGCAGCGGCCTTTCAGGCCGCGGCGATTCGGAAATCGACAACCGCACCCTGAAAGGGTGCTGCTGAATCAGATTTTATTTTTGGCGTAGAATATTTCGCTCAATCATCAATCCGGTGACCGCATAAAACAGCCGATAATGGTAACGGACATAACGGAGATGATGCGCGATCGGGACCGAGTCTTTTCTGAAAAGCTCGGGCAATTTAAGAAGCGTCTTCAGCAGTACCGAAAGCATAATCAAAGGTTCGCGCAACAAGAACCAGCGGAAATACAATCTCCAAGTATAACCCTCCGCTTTCATTTTTTCTACCTCGAGAAGCAAGTAACGGTCGTCTTTTGATCTGAGTGAAGCTACCGATCCAATCGGCACATAAAGCGGGTTTTGGGCTTTTACTTCACGAAAAGTCGAATCGTATTCGTATTTCTCATGAACTGTTTTCCCCGACCGGAGCGTCGCGCCGGAGGTCCTGTTATGAATCCTCGGAACTATATCGGGGCTCAAGTATCCCCGTGTCCTTGGAACACCTTCTATGACCCATATCCGTCTGACTTTGACGATTGTTTTCGGCTCCGCGCTTCTCAGTATTTCCCCTATTTCCGAAACCAGCCCGTCGCTCAAATATTCGTCGGAATCGACGTACAAGACCCAATCAAACCTGGCCGCCGCACGCTGCTTGAGCCGCATCTCGGTGAAATTTTTCACCCGGATGC
>MFXU01000002.1 GCA_001788965.1 Candidatus Peribacteria bacterium RIFCSPHIGHO2_02_FULL_51_15
ATTTATTCTCCTTATCCAGCGCCCAGCTGTGGCCCCAGAGATGGAAAAAAGGTTTTTTGGATTTCAGCGCGTATTCAAATGTCGCTTTGGCATATGAAAGCCAATTACGGCAGGACAGGAGCGGCAAACCCATCGATTTTATTTGAGGCCAAACTGTCTTAATCGGTTGGATGAATCTTCGATTAAAAACCGGACGGAAGGGGAGGTAATGGATTTGAATCGAGGTTGGCAGCTGATATGGATCGGAAAGATCCCAGGAGAGATCTTTTGTGGTTCTGGCTCCCATAAAGCCGGCGTTTTTTACGGCTTGGGTTATCTCGGAATTGAAATGACCGAAAGGATAGGCGAACATTTTGCATTCCTTTCCAAGCAGATCTTCAAGCCATTTTTTCGATCCCACGATTTCATTTGTAGCTTCTTCGATTTTTAATCGCGGCAGGGAAGGATGAGCGAGCGTATGCGCGCCGATTTCATGGCGGCTTGAGAGAGACCGGATTTTCTCCGGGCTCAAGGCTTTCCCTTCGAACCCTTTCGGCCCGACATAAAAAGTCCCGGTCAGACCGTATTTTTCAAGCAGTGCTGCGACCTTCAGATCGCTTGGATGGCCGTCGTCCCAGGAGGTGGTAAAAAGCACGGTTAAAGTGGTTTTCGGGCAACGCAAATCACATTGGCGTAGACAATACCGGGAAGGGAGAGCCGGTTGAGCCTGGAAAATGTCCATTCGATCGCGCTCATCATTTTCCTCTTCCAGGACGGATGCGGTTTTTTATAGGGGCTGACGAATCTTTGCTTGATTATCTCGCTTTGGACCGCCCACCAACCGCCGTATTTCGAGCAAATCAGCACTTCCATTCCGGAATTTTCGAACAAGCTGCGCATACCCGCTTCGGTAAATCTGAAGAAATCGTGCGGGTCCGAGTGGAACGGATAAACAAACGGAGCCGTGACAATTGCCGTGCCCCCGGGACGCAAAATCCGCGCGATTTCCTTCGCCGCCGTCCAGGGTTCTTTCACATGTTCCAGAACCTGAAAACTGAGCGCCGTATCGAAAGTGTTATCGGCGAAAGGAAGTTTCAGGAGGTCTCCGACCACGTCGATGCCGGGGAATTTTTGGATATCCATTGTCGTATATTTGTCCGTCTTTCCCAAAATCATTTGCCGGTAGCGGCTGAGTCCGGCGCCCAGATCCACGGTTTCGCCGTGAATATGTGGCAACAACTCGCGGACGATGTCGCGGGTGAAATACAAAGATGAAAGTTTCATCAGATCCATAAAATCAAAGTGAAGTTTCCCAAAGTTGTTTGATGTTAGCTTCAGAATTGCCGGCGTTCCGTATGATTTTTTTCTTCAGATCGTTCCAGACATATCCCAACTTGTGTTTCAGGCCGGTCGAGGATCTGAGGGTGTAACCGTAAAGCATCTCATAGTAACGGCCGTTTTGGACCCGGGCGGTCTCGGCCAGATTGCGGTTTGTGATTTCGGAAAGGCGTATGAGTTGAGGATCGTCGTAAACCGGGATTTCATTCAGATCGGTGAAGACGCATTTGCGGTATTGAGTCGAAAGCGGACCCGGAGTAGAGAGATGGACTGCGCCGAAACAAGCCAGCTCCAGCGGGAGCAGGATGAACAGGCATTCATAGTTTCCGATGCATCCGGAATTAACGGTTTTTACCTCCAGGCCGACGGAGGTTCGGCCTTTTTGGTAAACAAATACCCGGTTGAAAGTATCAACGATATAAGATCCGGGATAACGCTTGAGCAGATATTTTTGATAAACGGATCTTGGCCGGAGACCAGCATCGACCGGTTTTTTCGGCAACGTGCTCACGGCTTTGGTAAGAGCTCTGAGTGTCCAGCGGATTGATTCCGGAAACATGGTGGCTGCTTTCTCCATCCTATCCTGGCGTTCGTTTTCCGACGCCTCGAACCAGCCCTGGAAAAAAGAGCGGTAGACGGAGGCACCCGGATCCTCGGCGCCGTAGTCGATTCCGGTTTTTTTGAATTCGCGCAGGAAATATCCGTACTGCACAGAGTCGCCAAAGAAAATCCGTACCGGTAGCTCGCCTTTCCGGATCTCGGCGAGCAACGGCAAAGAACCGTAAACGGTTTTTTGATACAAAAACTGCAGTGAAAGCGCACGGTAGCCATCCCCGAAATCAATTTTTTTGAAGCGATAAGTTTCCGGATCACCATAAAGCGTTTTCACTTCCACAAACCAGGGATCGAAGTAATTCAAGTCCGGAAAGAGGCCTTTGGACAGTATTTGCCGGCGTCCGCCCATCACGTACCTCTGATCGGTGCTGAATTCCCGCATATGCGGAAAAGTCACCGGCGTGTTTTCATCCACCAAAATAAAAGTGTCAAAGTCCGATAAACCGGCCAGAGACATGGTTCCGAATTCCAAAATCGCGCGGACGCCTTCGACGGACTTGAAACGTTCGACGACGACGCGCCGGGTTTCCTCATAAACCGAAAATGGGAGAGGCCGGGGGAGGTCGGTAAGTTTAAGGGGCATCTGAAGCTGCTGTAAGATACAGTAAATTATTGGCAAATTGCTAAATTGCTAAATTGCTAAATTATTATGTATCAATACCGCCCTGAGCAGATCAGTTATTCTCGGTTTATGCGATTATTAAGAAGGGTCACGATTCCCATTTTTTTGATAATCATGTCGTCGCTGGTGTGCATGACCTTTCTTTATGCTGCCGCAGAAGTTTATTTCCGTCTCCGGTATCCGTCGTCGACAACCAAAGATCCAAAAATCCAGAGCGATGATCTATTGGGTTGGGACTCGGTGCCGCCAGTCGAAAAAATAGACAGCGGAACGGGTGCCGGACTGGACGTTTATTTCCTGGGGGATTCTTTCACCCAGGGGAAAAACTGGCCGAAGGAGGCGAGAGCCGAAGCGGAAAAAAAGGGTGTGAGATTTCAGGGTTACAATCTTGGCGTATCAGGATTTGGCACTTATCAGGAATATTTGAAATTCAAACGGGAATTTGATTCGCATCGACCGAAGCTGGTAGTACTGCTTTTCTTTGCCTGGAATGATTTACGGGACGATTACCCGTTTCCCGGGGTTTATTACAGCCCGTCACGACAGTCGCCGCCTTATTTGATTGTGGAACGCGGGCAGGTTCAAAAAATTCCTTCGAAACCCTCTTTTTTCACGCCGCTTCTCGTGAATTCGGAAGTTTATGCGCGGGTTATTTCCAGACTTCTGCGGAAATCCGAAGGCTCGCTTCTCGCGCGCTCACCGGATTTTTTTACGAATGCCGGAATCCGGGGACAGGTTTATTACGATGACATCGCCGCCTGGGCTCCGTTTTATCGGCCGGACATGGAAAATTCCGCTTATGTCCGGGGAGCCTACGCGTCGACGCGGGAAGCTTTCAAGGAACTTAAGGACTTCATAAAAAAGAACGACAGCCGCTTGCTTGTGATTGGCATCGACAACGCCTTCACCGTCGACGAAGACGTGGCGGACAAGTATCTAAAACCCATTTCCGGAGCCGATGCGGATCTACCGCTTACGAATTTCGGGAAAATGATGGCTGATGAAGGGATCGATTTCATAAATGCCCAGCCGGAACTTCTGGCTCTGCACAAAAAAACCGGAAAGAAAGTTTATAACGGGCCTGGCGCGAATATCGGCGGACACCTGGAGCCGGAAGGGGACAGGCTTATAGGGGAATTAGCAAGCGATTGGATAGTAAAACAGGTTAAAAAATAAGGGACCGAAGGAACCGAGGGGGACCGATTTTTCAGGTCGGGCGAGAACGCCCGACCTGATGCCAGGCGCGAACGCCTGGCCTATATCAAATAAATAATTTTTAAAAAATAATTTATATGTTCCAGGCCGGGCGTTCCCGCCCGGCACAAGGCCAGGTGTTCACACCTGGCCTTGAGTTGATCAAATTTCACCTCGGCGGAGCCTTCGGGGGCGAAGCCAGGTCGATCATTTTTCATCGGATGATTGTAGCTGCCTCTTCCGCCAGCAGCTTCAAGCCCAGCGGATTCAAATGTCCGTCGCAGGTGTACGAAAAATAAGGATATTCGAGATTGTTTTCGGCGATGTATTTAACCATCGGAAGCTGCGGATCGATTACATCGATTCCGTTTTTTTGGGCGAAGCCGAGCAGTCGGTTTCGGGGATACTGCGGATCGAAACCTGAAGGCGGATATTTTTCGCCGAAATTCGAACGAATCAGTCGTGCCGGATCGGGTGCGACTTCGAGCATCCCGGGAACAAGCATCATAAAAAACTTTTTTTCAGGTTCTGTTTCCTTCTTCAGTGCCAGAAAAGACCCTTCGGTCGTATTCCAGGCACGCCGCCAGTCATCGGTTTCAGGTTCTCCATAAGCCGAATAAGCCTTTGGATAAGTCGAAGCGGCTGTGCGCTCGTCATATTTATCCGCGAATCCGTTTAGGCGCCCATAAACCGCTTTTACGAGACGGAATAACGGACTTTGGATGCGTAGCCATTTCCGGAAGGCATAAAACGGTTTTTCATCTGAGAAGCGGATGATATTCCCGGCTTCATCCAGGTAAGAGAGCGGAGTATTTTTCCCGGGTCCACCCTCAAGTACTGGATCGTTATTTTGAACGTCATTCAAATAAAAGGCGGTAATTACGATGTCCGGATCGAATTTTTTTACAAGCTTTTCATAGAGGATACTTTCCTGAACCGTACCGATTGAGCTCAAGCCGAAATTCAAAACCTCAAATTTATCTCCCAGGATTTTCTCAAGCTGCCGCGTGAAGATTTGATCGTCATTCACCTGGCTGCCTTCAATAAAGGAGTCACCCAGTACTGCAATCCGGGTCAACTCGGGCGTTTTTTTCAGGCTGCGTTCTTTGTCGCGCCAGCCAAGTGCGTTGGTCGTAATTTCTGAGACAGCGCACGCGCTTCTTTCTACGGCTTTCGTCGAAGGCACAATCTCGATGCCGACAATGGAGTTCGGGTCACCGATCTCATGCCAGGGCGGATATTGAACCGGGGAGGGGATGAACCTGAGCAAAGTATCCGCAAATAGCAGGGTCAGTGCGAGGACAAACAAGCTGGAGAGAAGTTTCTTTAAGAACTTCATGCGGGGAATCGTATCAGATATTGGTCGCCAAAGATTCAATACCGCGGCCACGGAGGGCCGCTGCTGATTATATTTTTACACCTCATACCACTTCGCGTTTAAAACGTTCTTAATCAGACGCGCTGGCGGTATGGAGTTCTTGGCTTGAGTAAACGCTACGCGGTACGAGATGATGCCGTTACGAATGACCGATTAGTTATGTTTTAAATGCAAAATGGTATCAGCAGCACCCCTCCGCGGGTGCGGCGAATCGATAAATGTTATTCATGAGCCGTTTATGAACACGAACCAACAGGGAAAAGGGATGAAGATGAGGACCCTCAGATCTTCACCCCGCTTCCCCGCCAGCTCACCCCTTTGTAGGGGGTGATGTGAATCTCTGAAAATTCTTTTGGATCGAACCACGAGCGGATTTGTTTTTCCGAAATGAACCAGGTTTGCGGCGCGTTCATTTTGTCGAAGACGTTCAGTACATTTCGCTCATAAGAAAGCTTTCGCCAGTTATCAAAATATTCATAAAACGGCAGCCATTTGAGCGGGAGCAGATAAATCGTATAAATCGGGATATAAAGCAGGGCCGTCATGATGCGTGCCATGAACAGCACGACGCTGCGGGGAAGATGCCGGACAATCAATGATTTGATGGGCTCGAGGACGAAGCGGTTTAGGGCATTGCCTTCCCGGCTGTAGACCCAAACTATGACTCTTCCGCCGGGTTTCGCGTGGCGGGCGATATTTTTAAATGAATTATCCGGATTGTCCGTATGGTGCAAAACTCCGATCGAATAAACGATGTCAAAAATGCGTTTTAAGTCCATTCCCGCAATGTCGGCTTCGGCGAGAGTGATATTCGAAAACTGCCCGATGCGTTTTTTCGCGCTCTCCAGCGCATTCAAGTCGACTCCCAGCGCCGAGCGGCAATACTTGGCGATGAATTGCAGATGCTGTCCCCCGCCGCAGCCGCAGTCCAGCACGTCCTTGCCCCGGAAATCTTCCATGGTGTTCGGCTCGATCCATTGGGTGAAAAGCCAGAGATTGTCATCGCTCAATTTATCCCATTGCCAGGCCCATTCTGTCTGTTTCTGCTGCATCGTTATCAGGATACATGAATCTTTCATTCCGATCATTTCCTTCCGCAGCCGGGACGCGGCGTCCCGGAGCAACCGCGAGTGAAGAACAACATAAGGAAGCCCTGAAAAATTTAGATCAGCAGCGGCCTTTCAGGCCGCGGCGATTCAAGAATGTTGCCCTGTGGGACACGAACGCCGCAGCTTGAAAAGCTGCTGCTGTTGTGCGAGGGGAGAGAACAAGGACGTTTCAAAAGCTCAAAACTTTGTTTAAGTTATACTTCTTCCATGTGCGGCATCGCTGGAATAATCAATCTGGACGGATCGGAAATTGACCCAAAGGTCTTGGACCGCTTGACTGATGCCATAGCTCACCGCGGTCCGGACGGTCGGGGGACATATGTCCGCGGGAACGTTGGACTCGGTCACCGCCGGCTCAAAATAATCGATCTTACCGATGCGGCGGCCCAACCGATGATCTCGGAGGACGGGTCTCTCGCCCTGGTTTTCAACGGGGAAATTTACAACTTTCAGGAGCTGCGCGGTTTTCTCGAAACTCGCGGTCACCGCTTCAAGTCCAGCGGCGATACCGAGGTATTGCTTAAGCTTTACGCGGAGGAGGGCGAGAAATGCATCGGTCGGCTTCGGGGAATGTTCGCTTTTGCCATTCATGACCGGGCAAGAAACAAAGTAACAATAGTCCGCGACCGGGTCGGCAAAAAACCTATTAAATATTTCACCAATGGAAAGATCTTCGCCTTCGCATCCGAATTGAAAGCGCTGAAAACGTTACCCGAATGCCCTAAGGAGCCGGACGAGGAAGCCATTCATCACTTTCTGACAATGATGTATCTCCCTTCGCCGCTTACAGGGTTAAAAGGGATCCGCAAACTGAGCGCGGCAACGCTACTGAGTATCGATACGGTTCAGGGAACGGTGAGCGAAGAGAGTCGATATTGGTCCCTGAGTTACGATCCTGACAAAAAAACCCCGGTTCCGGAATGGAAGAGCCGGATTTTCGAAACTTTGGACGAAAGTGTCCGGCTCCGAATGATTTCGGACGTGCCGATCGGCGCTTTTTTGTCAGGTGGGATAGATTCCGCGGCCGTAGTCGGATTCATGGCCAGACATTCGCCGTATCCGGTCAAAACTTTTTCGATCGGCAGTAAAAGCGAAACCCATAACGAGCTTCCGTTTGCCAGGCTTGTCGCCGACTGGTTCCGGACCGATCATCATCCGATAGTTTTGGAACCCGATATCGTTCATCTGCTACCCGAACTAGTCCAGGCTTACGAAGAGCCGTATGCCGATCCTTCGGCTATACCGACATTTCTCATTTCCCGCGAAACAAGAAGCGAAGTTACGGTCGCACTCAATGGCGACGGCGGCGACGAAAATTTCGCGGGATATGTCCGTTATCCCATACTCAAATTTTCGCGCTTGTGGGAGCGGTTTCCGGCATTCGTTCACCGCATGGCGCTTTGGAAAATGCGGATTCTTCACAGGCTTTCAAACTCCACATTCAGCTATCGTTGCCTCAGGTTCCAGGAAGGCATGCCGTTTCCCTGGCCTCTGAGATATTTGAGATATTTGAGTTTCTTCACCGATGAGGAGAAACGCCGTCTGTACGGCAAAAATTTCGGAAAAAGTTTTCCGGCTACCGACGTCTGGTACGCGTCCCTGACCGCCCCCGCGCGGAGCCGGGCGGGGGACAGCGTCCATCAGGCGATGGCGATGGATTTCGACACGTATCTCGCTGACGATTTGCTGCCTAAGGTCGATCTGGGTTCCATGGCTCACGGACTCGAGGCCCGGTCGCCGCTGCTCGATCACAAGCTGCTGGAGCTTACGGCCAGGATTCCGGTAAATCTGAAACTGAAAGGATTTCAGACAAAGTGGATCTTCAAAGAAATACTTTCGGGTTTTTTACCGGACGAAATTTTAACGAAGCGAAAAACCGGCTTCAGACTTCCGCTTGACCGGTGGTTCCGAGCGGAACTGAAGCCATTTGTAACCGACAGGCTTCTTTCTCAATCATCTCCGCTTTACCGATTTCTGGACCGTCCGGCGCTCGAACAATTTTTGAACGGATATTTTTCTTCACATATAGATTTCTCCGATCACATCTGGGCTTTGCTCTGGCTGGATGAGTGGATGAGACAGTTTTAGCAACCTCTTTTCTGTTATTCTTGTTCCCGATGGGCAAAAAGTGGTTCCTCGCCGGGCTGGCCGCTTTTCTGCTGGCTGCGGCATTCATAATCCCCGGAGCGCTTCAGCTGGCCAGGGATCAGGTATTCGGCAGCGATGCCGTCGCTTTGAGCAAATCTGCGATCAACCTCCTGCAACAAGGTTTTCTTTCACCTGACAATTTGAGTCCGCTGATAGAGCGAGAACCGGGGATGAGTGTTTTTTTGGCGATAATCTATCTGTTTTTCGGCGTAGAAAATCCCCTGGGTTTGTTTCTCACTCAAGGAGTTCTTTTTTTCATCGCGTCATTTGTTTTTTCAAACGAGCTGGCGAAAGAAACGTCATCACGCGCCGGAGGAATCTGTTTTCTGCTGCTTTTGACCTCCGGGTCAGCGCTCCATTCCGTATATTCGGCATACAGGGAATGTCTGGCGCTATCGATCCTTCTTTTTTTCGCCGGACTTTATTTTTCAGAGCGCCGTAAACCGGCGCTTTGGAAAGCAACACTTATGGGGTTCCTTTTGGCCGCATTGATACTTACTTATTATTCATTTGTGCTTTTCGCGCCGTTGATTATTTTTATAAAATTCATCGAAAAGCGCAGGATCTTACCCGCTGTCTTGACGATTTTGATCTGCTATACGGCGGTTGCCGGTTACGCCTTGCGGAATTTTTATTACGACGGTTATTTCCGGGTGATAGGCGAAACCCGCGCCAACGCCATGTGGTATGTCCGGGGCGAGCAGGCGGAGAATATCCGCGGTTTTGAACCTTTTCACTGCCTCTGGTCCGAGTATATTTCGCGTGACTGGACCGGCCGCTCGCCCCAGTGCAGCTTCAATTCGGTAAAAAACTCTTACTGGATCAACGGATATACGCTTCCAGCTTTTATGGACGAGGCGGCGACCGACGGACGACAAAAAATATTGAAACATTTCGGCTGGTATCTGTGGTTTTCTATTTTTGAAGTTTTAGAATTGCACATCCCTTTTGTCGGAGGGGGAATAAGCCATTATTTTAATATCTATATTGCCGTGACCGGGGCGCTCATGTACTTGGGTATGATTTTCGGGTTACGGTCGATGTTCGACAGAAGATTCGTTTTTTTGGCTTTGATCATACTTTACAATGTCGGGGTTTTCGCGCTGACCGATGCCACGCCGCGGTATCTCGTGCCGGTGCTGTTCGGATATGCCGTTTTTGCGGCGATCGGGTATGATGCCTTACTGAGCCGCCTAAAAAAATGACCGACTACACCGTGTTACTGCCGGCGCTGAACGAAGAAGGTGGCATCGCGTCAACTCTGGACCGTTTAAACCGGCTCGACCCCCGGCCGGAGGTCATAGTCATCGATGACGGTTCCACCGACCGGACAGCCGAGATTGCCCGCCAAAAAAACGCCAAAGTGATTTCCCATCCGATTCCGGGAGGGTACGGACGAAGCCTCAAAGATGCGCTTAAACACGCGACTTACGACGTGATTGTCGTTACCGATGCCGATGGAACGTATCCGGTGGAGCGGATCCCCGAGATGGTTTCCGAGCTCGAAAAAGGCTACGACCTGGTGGTCGGCGCCAGACAGGGCAGACACTATCGGGGGGCATTTCTCAAAATGCCGGCGCGGATAATTTTCAAGTGGCTGGTCGAGTTCACGACCGGGACTTATATTCCGGACATCAATTCCGGCTTGCGGGTCTTCCGTAAATCCCAGATCGAGCCTTATTTGAAGGATCTGTGCAACGGGTTCAGTTTTACGACCACGATGACCCTCATTTACCTGCTCACCGGGAAATGCGTGAAATACGTGACCATCGATTATCATGCCCGGCTCGGCAAATCGAAAGTCCGGATGATTCAGGATTCGCTCCGGACACTCCAATATATCGTCGAAGTCATCGCGACTTACAATCCGCTGAAGCTGTTTGTGCTTTTAAGCGGAATATTGTTTTTATTTTTCGGCGCGTCAATCGTCATTTTTATTTTAAAAGAAGATCAATTTTTCCTTTTGACTGCGATCTTGTTTTTAATCGGTATTTTTGTGGTATTCGGTCAGGGGGTGCAGGCGTATATAACCGCCCGGAATAAGCGGACTTGAGCTATTTTCCGAATCGGATTTTTAGGGCGGTGGCTATCCCTTTCACCGCATCCTGCCACCCGATTTTTTTCCCTTCCTTAAACGAGCGAGGATGGTAAGTGATGGGGATCTCAAGAATCTTTATTCCTTGTTTCAGCGGATAAGCGCTTAGCTCGACTTCCAATTCGAAGCCTTCGGATTTCAGAGGCAGGAGCTTGAGCGTTTCCGTCGGGAAAAGCTTGAAACAAGTGTATGAATCGGTCAGGCGGCTTTTGAAAAGATAATTGATGACCCCGGTCAAAAATTTGTTGCCAAGCAGATAAAGCGGGTAAATGTTCTTGTTCTTTTTCAGGAAACGGGAGCCGAAAACCGCCGATCCGGGATTTTTATCCGCCTCATTCAGCAGATTGCGTATTTCAAAAGGATCGTATTCGAGATCGGCGTCCTGGATGATCGAAAACGTACCCTCCGCCCGGGCGATGGCAAGTCTCACCGCCGAACCCTTTCCCCCGTTTGTTTTGGTCAAAACCAGGTCGCCGGTCCGTGCGCCGGATTTCAAAATATTCAGAGAATTATCGGTCGAGCCGTCGTCCACGTAGACGATCTGGCTCTCCGGCAGAGCCGCGGTCAAAGCGTCCATAACCCGTTTCAGAGTCCGTTCTTCATTGAAAACCGGAACGAGAACTGAGAGTGTTGGCATTAAAAGATTGTTAAATTGTTAAATTGCTAAATCGTTAGTATGAACAGAACATGCCATTCGCTTGCGACCATCGACAAGCTCAGGTCGCCCATGATAACACTCATGCTTGTGCTAGATAAGGTCGCCCTGAGTTTAACCGGATGGGCGAACAATTTAGCCATTCAACAATTTAGCAATTAAATTCGGAGTTACAGCGAAAGATAGGCAATTCCCGCTTTCTGGAAAGCTTCCGGATTCCAGACGGATTTCAGATCATAAAATACGGCCGGTGTTTTAAGGGCTTTGACAAAATCGGCCTCGGTCAGCTTTTCCCGGTATTCCCGGTGCGGCACGGCGGCGATGATACAGTCATAAGGTCCGTCTATGATCCGGCTGAACCGGAAGCCGAGCTCTTTGATCTGCTCGAGCGTCAATTCCGGATCCTGTACCGTGACATCGCAGCCAGAGGCTTTTAGTTTGCGAATCAAATCATGGACTTTTGAATTCCGCGTATCGGGAACGTTTTCTTTGAATGTTACGCCTAAGACCAGGACTTTGGCGCCGATGGGATTGATTTTTGCCGAGGCCATGCCCCGCATTATTTGCCGCTCGATGAAGGTGGCCATAGTGTCGTTCATTTTTCGTCCCGCCGAGATGACTTCGGTATGCAGGCCCAGAGTCTTGGCCTTGTGAACAAGATAATAGGGATCCACGCCGATGCAGTGGCCGCCGACGAGACCCGGCTGGAATTTCAGAAAATTCCACTTGGTACCGGCCGCGTCCAGCACGTCTTTGGTCCGGATCTGTAACCGGTCGCAAAAGCGGGCGATCTCATTCATAAGGGCGATATTGATATCCCGTTGGGTATTTTCCAGCGCTTTGGCCAGCTCGGCGACCTTTATATTTTTAGCCCTGAATGTGCCGGTGCTGATGATTTTTCCATAAACCGTCTCCAGCCAATCGGTTGTTTCTTCGTTTTGACCGGCGACCACCTTAACTATTTTGTCCACGGTATGCTCCTTGTCTCCGGGATTGATCCGCTCCGGCGAATAGCCGACCTGAAAATCCGGACCGCATTTCAGTCCCGATTCTTTTTCCAGTATCGGGACACATTCTTCCTCCGTGGTGCCGGGATAAACCGTGGCTTCGTATATCACGACGGTGCCTTTGGACATATGTTTGCCCACCGTGCGGCTGGCCGAATAAACCGGTGTCAGATCGGGATTATTCGCTTCATCCACCGGCGTCGGCACCGCGATTATCACCGTGTTGGCTTCTTTGATAACTTTTGGATCGGTTGAAAATTCAATTTTTGTTTCATTCAATTGTTTGGCTGACAATTCATGTGTCCAGTCCTCGCCGTTTTTCAATGTCCTGATACGGTCGGGGTTTATATCGAAGCCGTAAGTTTTCCAGCCGGTCCGGCCGAAAGCGGCGGCCAGCGGCAGGCCGACATAACCCAAGCCGACAACGCAAATGACGGGATCCTTCCTGAACATGGTTAAATTGTAGCGTAATTAAATTGCTGACAGGCAGCAATCGTGCGTTTCGCTTGCTTGTCGGACAGAGCCTTGCTTGCCGGCCGAAGCAAATGCGAAGGCTGGGCGAAGGCTGGCGAACAATTTAGCAATATAACAATTTAGCAATTTTCAAGCGTTCATCGAAGGCTTAGATCCGCGGCTCGGGTGGCGAGATACATTGATTTTTTCAACGGCCTGACATCGAACCCCTTTTCTTCGAGAAACATCTTCAATTTTTCCGGCCGGTGCAGGGGGTTACCTGAGAAAAGGTGGCATTCGACCGCGATACACCGGATCTTATTCAGCGTTTCGGCCGGCAGTGAATACAGGATTTCATACTCGGCGCCCTCGCAGTCCAGCTTCAGGAAATCGCAGACATCGATTTTTTTCTCAGAAAGCAGATCGCCCAATGTCATGATATTAACCGTGACGGCATCGGCTCCCGTCGATGAATGCTTGAAAAGCGAATGGCCGCCACTGACATGCGGGGAAATGTGAAGGATTGCGTTGCCGGCTGCGCCGCTCATGGCCGCTTGAAGGGTAGTCACACGTTTCGAAAGTCCGTTTTGCCGGATATTTTGTATTAACATGCCATAGTTACCCGGCTCGGGTTCCATCGCGTATACCGTTGCTCCGGGCGCATTGATGGCCGCATAGAGGGTGAATGTGCCGATGTTTGCCCCGATGTCTATTATAGTTTTGCAGCCGGCCCAATCCCATTTGATGCCGCAGTGCGACGGGGAATAGCTTTCCTCGAGCCAGACGTCATTTAACGCCGAACGGTCGATCGAAAAAGGTCGCGATGAAATTTTTATACCGTTACGGAGCTTATAAGTGACTGTGCCCGTCCTGATGAATCCGAAACGGTTGAAAAAATAAATCGGCCAATTGCGGACAAGGCGCAACAGCCTCAGGAAAAGTGAAAATTTATCAATGATTCTCAAGGCTTTAAAAGGAAAAAGACTAAAGGAGTATAGACAATTTGAAGAAAAAAATTGTTAAATTGTTAAATTGTTTGCATGCATTGATCAAATGTTTCGCTTGCGTAACAATTTAACAATTTAACAATTTAACAATTTGTTCCTGTTGGCTAGTCTTCCCATATGGGAAAGAAAATCAACTGGGCCGGAAAACACGTGCTCGTAACGGGCGGAACGGGTTTCATCGGAAGCGTGTTCGTGGAGACGCTGCTCTCGCTCGGTGCGAAAGTCCGTGTTCCGGTCAGAAGTAAATCATACCGATGGCTCTCGAAACTGCGGTCAAAAATCGAATGGATGGACGGCGATCTCAGGGACGAGGAGTATTGCGAAAAAATTATTTCGGGAGTCGAACATGTCTTCCATATGGCTTCGCACCGGAGGAATGTGGATTTCCATCACAAGTATTGCGCCGATGTGGTTGCGGGGAACATCGAGATGACTTTGGCGATGGCAACGGCGCTCAAAGGTCACCCCGATCTGCCGGTCATTTTTTTCAGCTCGGCCAATGTTCCGCCCGAGATCGATGTCATCCGGCTGGCTCAGCAGGAAATGGCCGACGGCTATGTACTGGGGAAAGCGATCTGCGAAACATTGTGGCTGACCGCCGCCAGACAATACGGGTTTCCGCTACTCATCGTGCGTCCGGTCGGAACTTACGGCGAGCGTGATACTTTTTCGGAGGAAGGAAACGTGATTCCATCGCTGATGGTGAAGGCGGAGGCTTCCGACCAGCTGGTCGTTTGGGGCTCGGGCAAGCAGGAACGTGTGTTTTTGTATGCGGAGGATCTGGTAAAGGCGGTGCTCTGCCTGCTCGATCAGGGCGCGCTCGGCATCCAGTATGTTTCCCCGCCGATGCTGACGACTGTCGCGAAGCTGGCGGTGATGGTCCGCGACATTGTCAAACCGGGCATGCCGATAATTTTCGACAAGACGAAGCCGGAGGGCAGCCGGACCATTGCCGTATTGCCGATACATCCGTGCCTTCAAAAGTTTCCATGGACTCCGCTGGAAGAAGGACTTAAGAAAACTTACGAAGGGTGGAAGGCGAAGGGGAAGTAAAAAATTGATAATTGATAATTGAAAATTTTTCCAAGCGTTTTAATCAGCATTTGACAACACCTACATCTTAATGTTCTATGTATAAGGCCATTTACAGGGACTTGGTGTAACAGGGCACGCCTTCTGAAGGTCACTTGTTTCGATCCAGGAAGGAAGAGGGGCTGCGACTTCCTCAGTCTCTGCAAGGCCAGAGACCAAGTGCGCGCAAGCTGCTTGGTCTCAAATTTTATAATCCCGGTTTTTCAATTTAGCTTCTTGCCGTACAATTTCGCCCGTTATGCGCAGACTGCTAAGTAATCCACGGGTTAGACTGCACTTCAAACAGGCGACCAAGTTCGCGATAAGCGGACTTCTCGGAGCGACTATGGAGTTTTCGATACTGGCGGTACTGGTCGGTTATCTGGACATCACGCCTTTCATCGCCTACATATTTTCCGCCGGCATACCGGGGATTTTCGTTTTTTTCTTCAACAAGTACGTGACTTTCGGCAGCCACGAAGACCGGACAAAAGATCAGACAATCCGGTTTCTGATGGTTTACAGCGTCGCGTTTTTACTGAATTACGGTTTTTCTGCATTGTTCTATGCTTTGGGATATTATTTCTTCCTGGACTATGTTTTTCCCGGTTTCACTCTGGAGCATGACTATATCGCTTACGGCGCGAAAGCCCTCGCCATCGGCGTAACCGCTTTTTGGAACTATATTTTCTCGCATTTGTTTATCTTCAGAAAAAAACCGGTTCCATTGGAAGCTGAAGCGGCGGGATTTATTTAAAGAAGACCCGGGATTATCTGTTTTTATCGTCACCCTTTGCAATTGTTAAATTGTTATATTGCTAAATTGTTCGCCAGCGCGACGCACGTTTCATGCTTTTTAACAATTTAACAATTTTATTTCCAGTTCTGTTAATCTTGACTCCAACTCATGACTCGAATCGCATTGATTGCCGGCGCCGGACCGGCAGGGCTTACCGCGGCTTACGAGCTTATCAAGCGGACGGACATAAAACCGATAGTTTGCGAAGCGACAGATGCGATCGGCGGGATCGCACAGACCTGCAATTACCGGGGGAACCGCATCGACATCGGCGGCCACCGATTTTTTTCCAAATCCGACCGGGTGATGAACTGGTGGTTCAATATTCTGCCGCGCCAGGGAGCTTTGGCAGCTGATGATCTGGAGAAAAAGCACGACATCGATTTGGCGAGGGAAGCGGTTGTCGAATATTTATGCGAAAAATGTATTTCCCTCACCCCGTCCTCGCTTCGCTCGGACACCCCTCTCCCGTCGGGAGAGGGGTCGGGAGTAAGGGTAAAATTACGGGCTCCCGATCCGGAAAAAGAAAACGATGTAATGCTTCAGCGACCGCGGATTTCGAGGATTTTTTACCGGCGGAATTTCTTTCCGTATCCCATCGGTATTACGTTGATGGTCGCGCGGAGACTCGGTTTATTCAACACGTTCCTGATCGGTTGCAGCTATATCTGGCGGCAGATGTTCAAGCTCAAAGACGAGTCAAAGTTGGATGCTTTTTACCGGAATCGCTTCGGCGACCGTCTCTACAAAACTTTTTTCGAGGCCTACACCGAGAAGGTATGGGGGGTGCACCCGAGCCAGATACCTTCCGACTGGGGCGCGCAGCGCGTAAAAGGTTTGTCGCTCAAGCGCGCGGTGTCCCATGCGGTAAAGGACCTGCTTTCGAGCGATTTCAAGAAGCACCAGGAGGAGCGGGAAACCAGCCTGATTACCAGGTTTCATTATCCCAAGTTCGGGCCCGGGCAGATGTGGGAGACGGTTGCCGGCCAGATCAAACAATGCGGCGGCGAAGTGCGCCTGCAGTGCCGTATTTCGGATGTTCATCTGAAAGACGGTCGTGTCGCCAAAGTTACGCTCGAGAACACCGAGACTGGCGGAACCGAAGAAGTTCGCTGTGACTACTTTTTCTCAACGATGCCGATTAAACATCTTATCGGGATGATGATGCCGTATCCGCCGAGCCGTGTGGTCGAAGTCGCCGAAGGCCTCTGTTACCGGGATTTCCTCACCGTGGGGCTGCTCCTGAAAAAATTCCATATCCGGGACGGAAAGAAAATACTCGGATCGATCCCCGACAACTGGATTTATATCCAAGAGGGAGATGTCCGGATGGGGCGAGTGCAGGTTTTCAACAACTGGAGTCCATATCTGGTAAAGGATTATAAAAATACCGTCTGGATCGGGCTTGAATATTTCGTTAACGAAGGCGGAGATTTGTGGGTGATGGATGACTCCGATCTTATCAAGCTTGGAATAAGAGAGATGGAAAAAGTCGGGATGATTCGCAAAGAGGACGTGCTCGACGGCTGCGTGCTGAGAATGCCGAAAGCCTATCCGTCGTACATCGGCAGCTATGCCCAGCTCCGCGTGATCCGCGACTTCGTCTCGGGCATTCCGAATCTTTTCCTCATCGGCCGCAACGGAATGCACCGCTACAACAATCAGGACCACAGCATGCTCACGGCGATGATGGCCGTGGACAACATCGTGGCTGGCAGAAGCGACAAAACAAACCTTTGGGAAGTAAACCTTGAGGCGGAGTATCACGAGGAGAAGAGTTGATTTTGCTCAAGGTAGCCGCTCACTGACTCTGCAGCCATCGCCTCACTCCGGCGCTGCGGCGCCACCTCTCTCCCAAAAAGGGAGAGAGGAATCCGTATTACACTTCATTCGGAGGTGAAGCGGAGCTCCCCTCGCCCGCGAATGCGGGAGAGGGGCAGGGGGTGAGGCGGCAAGGTTAGCGGTATTTCCTGCAGAGTCAGTGAGCAGTTACTGCTCAAGTAGTAGCTATTTTTTGGAATTTGTGCTAAAATAGCATTATGAAACCAAGAGAAGTGCTTACGCAAGCCCTTAGAGGCGTGGGAGCTTTGGTTACCGGCCCCATTGCGATGGCACGAATGCATTCTAGAAATGTAGCAAGGAGATTATTTCCAGAACAAATTGAAAGATCCAAATTGCCACAGTGTGTTCAAGATTTTATCTCTCGGTGTTATTCGGAACATGAAATACCCTGTAAGAGTGGCAGGCTTTGGCTGGAGAGGGCGGCGAGTGTTGTTGTTCTTGATGACGGCACAATGGAATACACTTGTCGGGGCGGTCTTGATCTTCATGAACCTGATGCAGTGGGCGGCGGATTCCGCGGCTGCCGGCCGATTTGCGTGCGTTGTGTAGTGGACTCTCAGGGAAATTTGGCCAAAGCGGAATTTATACAAGAGCCGTTGATTCCCAAATAATCAGGATCCCGGCAAGATCTTACTGTTTTAGGAATTCTTCAAGTACCACTCCACCGCCTTCCTGATTCCTTCGCTGAAGGGCGTTTTTGGAGAGTAGCCCAGGGCTTTTTTTGCCTTGGAGATATCGGCGATGTAGCGCACCACTTCGCCGGTGCGGGAGTTTCCGACTGTTATCTCGGAGGAGCTTTTAAGTAAGCGTTTCACTTCTTCCGCGAGATGGACGATTGTGGTTCCTTCGCCGTAGGCCAGGTTATAGGTGTCGTTTTTCACCGAATCGAATTTTGTAATTCCCTGGATGATCCCCGAAACTGCATCGTCGATGTAGGTGAAATCCAGACACTTGTCCTTGCCGAAGACGGTCAGCGGGTCGTTTTTCCGGGCCAGGCGGATGAAGAGCGGCACGACGCGGATCGAGTCGTCGTACATGCCGTACACGTTGGAAAACCGGAAGATGACATGGTCGATGCCGTAGCATCGGCGGTAGGCTTCGCTCAGCGCTTCGCCGGCGATTTTGCTGGCGGTATACGGACTCTCGCAGTTATTCACCCGCACCAGATCCTCGGTGTATTTGTCAACGCCGGTATTGCCGTAACTTTCCCGCGAGGAGGCGAAGATGAAGCGCTTGATTCCGTTTTGACGGGCGAATTCCAGCATATTGAAGGTCGTAAGTATGTTGTCCCGCGCGCGGTCGGGGTTTTCGACGAGTTCATAAACCCGGGCGTTGGCGGCAAGATGGACAATAAGATCAGCTTTGAGCTTTGAGCTTTGAGCTTTGAGCCTGGTTGCATCACGTAAATCGACGATCGTTGTAAGTTTTTGGACTGCGGGTTGCCATTTGTTCGGGACCCAGTCGAGACCAGCCATCAGATGCCCGCGCTCGAGTAATTTCTCGCAGAGACGGGTGCCGATGGTCCCGGAGGATCCTGTAACTAGAACTTTCATCACTGGTGAGTTTAGGGAACCTCAGAAGAATTGTTAAATTGTTAAATTGCTAAATTGTTAAGTAAGCAGAGAATGACGGCTTTCGCTTGCGACCATCGACAAGCTCAGGTCGTCCGTTATCACACTCATGCTTATGCCAGATAAGGTCGCCCTGAGTTAATCGAATGGGCGAACAATTTAACAATTTAGCCATTTAACAATTGCCCCCGGTTACCTATAAGCTACGAATCGTGCTTTCCCTTGTACTTCCTACATTTAACGAAGCGGCGAACATCCGATCGCTGGTTGAAAGTATCGACGGGGTACTGCAGTCCATGCCTCACGAGATCATCATTGTTGATGATGATTCGCCGGACGAGACGTGGAAAGTCGCCATGAGTCTGGCCCTGCATCTCCCGGCAGTAAGGGTGATCCGGCGGGAAGGAAAACGGGGCTTAAGTTCTGCGGTTATCGACGGATTCAACGTCGCGCGCGGGACCGTTCTTGCGGTTATGGATGCCGACGGCCAGCATGATCCGATTTTGCTTTTGAAGATGCTCAAGCTTATCGAAGCCGATGCGGATCTGGTCATCGGGTCACGGTATATCGAGGGCGGAAGTATCGGGGACTGGGTTGGCGACCGGAGGATATTGAGCCGGGCGGGGACACTCCTGGCCAGAAATCTCTCGCGCGCTCCGGTTACGGATCCGTTGGCCGGTTTCTTCATGCTGAAGGCGGATCTTTTCCGGGAAATCCGGCATTCGCTCAAACCGGCCGGTTTCAAGATACTGCTTGAGATCCTTTCGCATCTGCCGGCATCGGCCCGCATTTCGGAAGTGCCGCTTGTCTTCCGCATGCGTCTGCACGGGCGCAGCAAATTGTCGTTCAAAGTAAATATGGAGTTTTTGGGGCAGGTGCTGCGGCTATCCTTTAGGCGGTTGCTTTCTCTCGGGCCGCTTGTCTTTTTCGCCGCCTGCCTGGCTGTTGTGCTTATTCTGGCTCCGAAAGCTTGGGTTCTAAGACGGATTTATTATGACCTAAAATACAGGAATAACGTGGAGTCGGCGATTTTGACCGCCGCCAAGCGGGAAGGATGGCTCGTTTCCGATATTGAACTCAAATCCCTGTCCGACACGGAAGTTTCCTTCATCCACCGTGAGCATTTACGGTACAGCGACGGCGCGGAGGCATGTCTCTTATCAATTGAAAAAAAATCCCTCATATGCGCTGGACTTTGAAAAACATAGTATTGCTCGAGCTTTACGCGTTGCTGCTCGTCTTGCTGGTAATGCCGGGCGGCGTGAAAACCGATGAAGCCAAATATCTTTTGAGTATTCCCTATCCTCATCCGCCTGTTATCCGGCAGATACTGGCGGCGATGAAATCTTTTCCTTACCAGGAGTTTTTTGCCCGGATGATTTTTTCTTCCATCGTGGTGCAATCGGTATGGTTTATCCGGGATCTGGGCGTGGTTTTGAGCCGGCCAAGGCGCGCGGCTTTGGTTTCAGGATGGCTTTTTAGCGCGGCGGTGATATTGCAGTCCGGCACCGTGATGCTCACGACGCTTACCGCGGTGTTCGGCCTCATTTTTCTCTGGCTTGCCATGACGCCGTCGGAGCCGGACCAAAGCACCTCTCCATTCATCGGCTTACTTTGGCTTTTCGGGTTGTTCAGCGCTTTTCAGACTGTTTTGTATTTCCCGTTGGTCTGGTCGGCGCAGGTCAGTGCCCGGGCTTCCCGGACGAAAGCATTGATATACGTCGGCGTGCCGATCCTTTTGCTCGGACTTTATTCTTTGACGAATCCTTTGGTGCCGGCGAGCATACTGAAGTTGAGCGGGCAGGACTCGGCATTGCCTGCTTCTTTGCGGTTTCAAAATGCGGGTTGGATCTGGCTGATCGCCGGAAGCGGTGTCGGCAGCCTGATCGGATCCTGGGGCTTGATAATCGGCGGCCGAAGAGATTTGCAGCTTTCCGCGCTGGTGCTCGGCGTGTATTTCTTTATTTCCAGCGCGCAGTATTATGCGATTCTGTTCACTCCGCTTCTGATCGGAGGAGTGTTCATACTTCTAAGACAGCGCAAGATATTTCCAGCGCTTTTCATATCGTTACAAGCTGTCACAGCGGTTATTTTGACTGTTTTGTTTCTGCCGCCCTTTCAGGTCTCCGATGCGCGAAAAGTTATGGAGAAACTTCGGGCTCGTGGCAGCGCCGGTCTGATATTGATCGACGGCGTTTTCGGTCATGAGTGGCAATACGAAAGCCGCGTTCCGGTGAGGATATATTCCCCGGAGCTGTCATCCGATGTCGAGGACCTGGCCGGCGCTATCGTTTGTACGAAGAAAACCTGCGAAGAACAGATAGACACGGAGAAATGGGTCCGGATCGAAAATCAGCCGATGGAGGTGTGGGTGAGGCGATAAAAAGCTGTGAGCTTTGAGCTTTGAGCGATGAGAAACGCAAGTTAACTTACGTTCATAACTCACAGCTCATAGCCCGTAATATTTCCTGTACCACTCCACGAATCTGGGTACTCCGTCCTTGATTGTGGTTTTTGGCTCAAAGCCGAGCTTCTCCTTTGCCTTGGAAATGTCCGCGAGGCTTGCGCGCACGTCGCCCGGTTGCATAGGCAGGAATTCCTTCTCCGTCTCCTTGCCGCATGCCTTCTCGATCATCCGGATAAAATCCATCAGTTCTTCTTTGCGGCCGCAGCCGAGATTGAATATTTCTTCATCGTAATTTTTATCGATTGAAGCGATGATCCCCGAGACGATGTCATCAACGTAAGTAAAATCGCGCTGCATTTTTCCCTCGCCGAAGACCTGAAGCGGCCTGCCGTGAAGAAGCGCGTCGGTGAAGAGGAACAGCGCCATATCCGGGCGGCCGAGCGGGCCGTATACGGTGAAGAACCGCAGTCCGGTTACAGGAATTTCGTAGAGATGATGGTAAGTGTGAGCCATCAGTTCGTTGTCTTTCTTATTCATGCCGTAAAGCGACAATTGATTGTCGGTCCGGTCGGATTCAGATGACGGTAGTTTGTCGTTGCCGCCGTAAACCGAGCTCGAGCTGGCATAAATCAGCCCGGGAATTTTCTGGGTTTTCGCTTCCTCCAGAACATTGAAAAACCCCTGGATGTTGATGCTGATGTATTCCTCGGGATGTTCGAAGGAATAGCGCACGCCGGCCAAAGCGGCCAGGTGGCAGACGCGATCGACTCCGCGCATACACTCGGCAACGGTTTTCCGGTCCAGGATGTCGCCGCGGACGAAGCGGAAACCTTTCTTCCCGTCCAATAATTTAAGCCGTGCCTCCTTTAACTTGGGATCGTAGTACGGGCTGACGTTGTCGAGCCCGATCACCTCATCACCGCGTTTCAAAAGTTCGACTGCGGTGTGATACCCGATGAAGCCGGCAACGCCGGTAAGGAGAATCTTCATAAGCTTTGAGCTGTGAGCTATGGGCTTTGAGCCCTGACACAAACTTGTAAATCATATATCGATTAACTCATAGCTCATAGCTCAACTCTCATAGCTTCAAAGAGGCATTCCAATTCCATGGTACTCAAGCCCCGCTTCGGCAACTTCCTTGGGCTCATAAACGTTGCGTCCATCGAACAGCAAGTTCCCGCGCATTTCTTTTTTCACTTCCTTCAGATCCACACCGCGAAATTCGTCCCATTCAGTCAAGACAACCAGAGCATCCGCACCGCGTACCGCAGCAATAAGATAATGAAAATATGCGATTGGATTTGAGTCCGCTGATTGCTGGGGCAAAAGAGGTCTCGCGTTTTCCTCGGCATACGGATCGAAGACTTGAAAAATATGTCCAGCCTTTCTTAATGCCCAGATGACATCAATGCTTGGTGCCTCCCGCATGTCATCGGTCTTTGGCTTAAAACTGAGACCCCACACGGCCACAATGGCATTTTTCGGAAGCGCACTCAGTATTTTTTCGATGAATCGTTCCCGTTGGTGTTTATTCACAGCGTCAGTTGCCTCAATGATCGACATCGGGATTCCGAAATTTTTGCCCGTGGCGATCAGCGCTTTTACGTCTTTCGGGAAACAGCTGCCGCCGTAGCCGATGCCGGCATGCAGGAACTTTGGACCGATGCGGTTGTCGAGCCCGATACCTAAAGCGACATCGCGGATATTTGCTCCGGTCTTTTCGGTCAGCTCCGTAAGCATATTAATGAAACTTATTTTGGTTGCCAGGAAAGCATTACTGGCATACTTCACGATCTCCGCGCTCTCGCGGCTCATGAAGATGAGCGGCTTACCGACCCGGGTTATAGGGCGATAAAGCTCCTCCATTGAGCTTTGAGCTTTGAGCTTTGAGCTTTGAGAAACTCCATTGATACCGACAATGATCCGGTCGGGCATCATCGTGTCCGGTACGGCCATGCCTTCGCGGAGGAATTCCGGATTGCTCACGACCGGCACATGGCAGGAGACGCCGCGTTTTCTGAGGAGAGCGGCGATTCGTTTCTCACATTCAGCTCCGGTTCCGACCGGAACAGTGGATTTGTTGACAAAGATCAGATCGTGGTCGATGTTTTCGGCGACGGTTTCTGCGACTATAAACACATTCCTCAGGTCGGCTTCAAAGCCGTCGCCGGGAGGAGTCGCCACCGCCGAAAAAAGAATGCTTATATGAGGAAGTGCCTCTTTGAGATCGGCAGTGAAAGAAAGACGATTACTCTTGATCCCGCTTTTGATCAAATTCTCCAATTCTGGCTCGTAAATTGGGCTTTTCCCCTGTTTCAGTTTGCGGATTTTTTCCTCGTCGATATCCACTCCGATGACTTCATGTCCCAGTTCGGCGAAGCAGGCAGCCGAGACGAGGCCGACGTAACCCGTTCCAACGATGGCGATGCGCATGGAGGGAGTGTAGCAATCCTCAAAGCTTTGAGCTATGAGCTATGAGCTTTGAGCGTTACCATAGGCATATGCTTGCAATGTCGTACCGGAAGCTGAAAGTTTGGGCTAAAAGCAGAGAGCTAGTGAAAGTTATCTATCAATTAACTCAGCATTTTCCAAAAGAGGAGCTCTACGGCTTGACGTCACAGGTTCGGCGTGCAGCTGTATCTATTCCTTCTAACGTTGCGGAAGGCAGCCAACGATCATCCGATCGGGAATTTGGAAATTACATCCTCATTGCACGGGGATCCATTGCTGAACTCGAAACGCAGCTTTTGCTCAGCGTTGATTTGGGATATCTCACTGAAGAAGCAGTCGCAGATGCGTTACAGAATCTTGATGAGATTAGCAGGATGCTTCACGCTCTTCACTCAAAGCTCACCGCTCACCGCTCATAGCTGTATGAAGTTCCTCGTCCATGGTTCCATCGCTTATGACCTGCTTCTGAGCTACGACGGGTCTTTCGTGGATGCGCTGGATCCCAAAGCGCTCGACCGGCTTTCGGTTTCATATCTCATGCCGAGGTTCAAGCGGCATCACGGCGGGACGGGGGCGAATATCGCGTGGAATCTGCGGCTCTTAAATCAGGATCCGGTTTTGGTCGGGACGGTGGGTTCGGATGGCGGGCATTACCTGAGTCTGCTTCAGGGTCGCGGGATCGACACGCGGTTCGTCCAGGAGCTGAAAAATCATAGTACGGCAACGGCCATAATCGCGACGGACACCGCCGAACATCAGATCACTTTTTTCCATCCGGGAGCCGATGCGCATGGGAAGCTGCCGGATTTGGCGGATGAGCGGGACGACCTGAAGATGGCGATCATTTCCCCGCGGAATCCGGTATTGATGTTAAATGCCGCCGACCAATGCCGGGAATTGAAAATCCCTTATTTATTCGATCCCGGGCAGCAGTCCCATATTTTTTCCAAGGATGAATTTCGCCGGGCGGTATCCGGCAGCCGGGGACTGGTGGTCAATGAATACGAATGGGAGCTGGCTTTGAAGAAACTGGATTGGGACAGAAAAAAAGTACTCGATGCCTGTGGCTTACTGATAATCACTCTGGGAGACAAAGGCATGGAGATTTCAAAAAACAACGAGGCAGCGACTGTTCCCGCTGCCAAACCGGATAAGATCATCAACCCGACCGGAGCTGGTGACGCCGCCAGAGCCGGCCTGCTTTTCGGTCTGGCTTCGGATTGGCCACTGAAACAAACCGGTCGTCTGGCAGCCATAATGGGGAGCCTGCTTGTCGAACAGGAAGGCACGCTTCTGGATTCGCTTGAACGGGAAACGATTCAGGAAATAGCGATGGAAAACTATGGGGAAGAGTTGCCTTTTTAAATGAATCCGAAGAAACCGAGGAGTCCGACGAGTCCGAGGAAAGACGACAATCTTCGGTTTCGTCGGTTTCTTCGGATTCCTCGGTTTCTTTTCAAGTGGTTCAAGAAAATACATTCTGCTAAAGTTTATTCGATGTCTTACGTAAAAGATCCTTCCCTCGCCGGTCAAGGAAAGCTTAACCTTGAAATCGCCGAGCGTCACATGGGCGCTCTACTAAACGTGCGGGAACACTTCAAAAAAACCAGGCCTTTTTCGGGTTTAACCATCGGTATGGCGCTTCATGTAACGAAAGAAACCGGAGTTTTGGTGCGAACTTTCGTGGCCGGGGGAGCGAAGGTGGCTATCACCGGATGCAATCCTCTGAGTACCCAGGATGACGTGGCGGCCGCACTGGCAAAGGAAAAAGACATCAAAGTTTGGGCATATAAGGGCGAATCAAACGAGGATTATTACAAATTTTTGACGGCGGTGATCGGTGAAGAGCCGGACATAACCATCGACGACGGCTGCGATCTGGTCACACTGGTTCACACCAGGCATCCCCATTTACTCAAAAAAATGCTCGGCGGTTGCGAAGAGACGACGACCGGGATCATCCGGCTCAAAGCGATGGAAAAGGAAGGTGTGCTGAAAACTCCCATGATCGCGGTGAATGACAACCTGACCAAGCACCTGATGGACAATTATTACGGCACGGGACAGTCGACCTTCGACGGCATTTTGCGCTCGACCAATATGCTGATCGCCGGATCAACCGTGGTGGTTTTGGGTTATGGCAGCTGCGGCAAAGGCGTCGCGCTCCGGGCCAAGGGACTGGGCGCCAACGTGATCGTCACCGAGGTGGCCGCGTTCCCTGCGCTTCAGGCGGCGATGGACGGGTTCCGCGTTTTGCCTATTGCGGAGGCCGCGCCGCTTGGCGATTTATTCATCACAGTAACCGGGAACTTACGGGTGATCCGTATGGAACACATCGAGAAGATGAAAGACGGGGCGATACTGGCCAACTCCGGACACTTCAACCATGAGATAGACATCGATACGATCGAGAAACAAGCCAAGAGGAAGCGGCGCGTGAGGCATTATCTGGATGAATATCTTTTGAAGTCCGGCAAAGCGATCTTCATCGCCGGCGAAGGCCGGCTGGTGAATCTGGCCTCCGCCGAGGGTCACCCCAGCGAAGTGATGAGCCTGAGTTTCTGCGGTCAGGCTTTTGCCTGCGAGTATCTGGTGAAGCACAAGGGCAAGCTGAAAAACGAGGTGATCACACTGCCGGATGAAATCGATGACCGGATCGCGAAGATGCAGCTTGAAGCCATGAAGCTGAATATCGACGTGCTGACGCCGGAGCAGAGGAAATATCTGGCGAGCTGGAGGGAGGGTACCTGAAAAGCTATGAACTATCAGCTGAGAGCTTTGAGTATTGTTTCAGCATGAGAGTGCGATATCTTGTGCAGTCGTCGTTTAAATATTGACAAATAGGCAATAAATTTCAAAAATGGGTATGTACCGTCAGAAGAGTACACGATTATTTTGTTGTTCTTTTAAATCCCGGAAACAACCAACCTGCTTTCAAAAAAATCCGTCGGACATTAGGGATGGTCCCTTTTTGTCCTCCTTACTTCAGAGAAAGCAGGAAGGGAGGTTCGATGAGACAGGGTTTTGCCGTTCAGGAAGCCACTGAGAAGTGTCCCCGTTGCGGGAAAGAAAGAAAATTCAACCGCTTCTGGTCTGATGACAAGAAGTGGCGGAAACACAAGACAAAGTGCAGGGGGCACAAGCCGGAAAACCGTTTGCGCTCGCACGCAGTGGGATATCGCTGACCTGGCTGGGTCGAACTTCTTCACTGCCAGGCGCTCTAACGGGCGCCTGGCTATCTCTGAAATCAGATTGGTTGTTTCTCTGTGGATTGTTCATTTACATCATTGTTTATGTACTCAGACTGCTCTGCGTTCTCCTATGGATAACGGAGGACTGCGCACAAGTTGCGTACTGTTGAGGCAGAGCAACATTGTTTCGCCCCCCTGGGCGAAAACTTTGGAGGTCGGGAGAGATGTGCATCGTCAGATCGCGTGTGGGGAGAGTCGGCACCATGACAGAGTTCGTGGGCGAGAAGAAGCGGAAGCTTCGCAACTCACGTCGCCGGAGGCGCGCTCGCGGTGAGCGCCGCCGTCGGAAGCCCTAGCTGCTACCCCCGTTTCATCACTTCCCTCCAAAATACGCCCGGTCCTGTGCAGATTTTCTGCGCGGGACCGGGTCACGTCAAAGGACAGAGCAGTGTGAGTACTGATACCACTTCGCGTTTAAAACGTTCTTAATCAGACGCGCTGGCGGTATGGAGTTCTTGGCTTGAGTAAACGCTACGCGGTACGAGATGATG
>MFXU01000003.1:0-207 GCA_001788965.1 Candidatus Peribacteria bacterium RIFCSPHIGHO2_02_FULL_51_15
GCCGCCGTGCGGGTGATCGACCGGGTTCATGGACTTGCCGAGTACCTGCGGACGGCGGCCCAGCCACCTCATGCGGCCGGCCTTTCCGATGGTGATCAAATGGTGATCGGGGTTACTGACCGTGCCGATTGACGCAAAACATTCCTGGCGGATTTTCCGCACTTCCCCACTCGGCAGCTGCACCAGGGCAAAGGGCGTATCGAACCC
>MFXU01000003.1:231-362 GCA_001788965.1 Candidatus Peribacteria bacterium RIFCSPHIGHO2_02_FULL_51_15
CGATCTGACGATCTGTCCGCCGCGGCCCATCTGAATCTCCAGGTTGTAAATGCGGTAACCGACCGGTACGTGCAGAAGCCGCATGCGGTTTCCCGGTTTCACTTTCGTCCGGTCTCCGCACACCACTTCAT
>MFXU01000003.1:388-24887 GCA_001788965.1 Candidatus Peribacteria bacterium RIFCSPHIGHO2_02_FULL_51_15
ATCGTATTCGATGGCCGCGACCCGGCCGGCTATTCCGTTTTTTTGGGTCTGCTTGAAATCGACGAACCGGAGCAGGCGCTTGTGTCCGCCGCCGCGGTGCCGGACGGTCACCCGCCCCAGATTGTTCCGGCCGGAAATGCGCTTCTTACCTGCGGCAAGCCGTTTTTCCGGGCGCTTTTTGGCCAGCCCCGAGAAATCGGCGATCGACATCTGTCGCCTGGCGTTGCTCGTTGGTTTCTGCTGAATTACAGGCATATGAGAAGCTGTGAGCTGTGAGCTGTGTGCTGTGAGCTTATCATCGTAGGTAGCTCAAAGCTCATAGCTTCGCCGGAGAAAGAAAAATAAGGATTAATCATTGGGGAATTTAAAAGCGGGATCAGGAGGTTTGGAATTTGGTCAGATCAAGCGCTTTGCTCTTTTTGGTCAATCTGATGATCATCCGCTTGCTGCGGTGGCGCTTCTCGATCTGTTCGCCTTTCGGTCCGGATCTGACCTTTGGCCGTGTCCGGAGCACCCGGACGGAAGCCGCTTCGACGTCAAAATATTTCCGGAGCGCGTTTTTTACGTCGATCTTCGTCGCATGAGGGCCGACCCTGATCGTATATACTCCCAGCGCCTTGTTTCGTTCCGATTTCTCGGTAACGACCGGGCCGATGATGACGGAGGAAAGGTGCATGATTATTTGGCGGGCTTTTTCTTGGCAATGGATTTCTTCTTGGAGGAAACCGAAGAAACCGACGATTTTTCGCTTTTCTGTTTTCGAGGTTTTTTTGCAGAAGCTGTCTTTAGCGTGTTTAACTTTTTTTCCTCGGACTCTTCGGTTTCCTCGGATTCCTCGGTTTCTTTCTTCAGCTCAGCTTCTCCCGCCTCCGGCTTCCTCGCGAAGATTTCTTCCGCCCTCTGCACCGCATCAACGAGGAAAATCAGCTTGCTTGAGCCAAGCACATCCTCCGGGTTCAGATAATTCACCAGTAGCGTTTTGACGCCGGGAATATTCCGGGCCGACAGCTCGATGGCACGGTGACGGTCGGCGATTATCACGGTGATCCTGCGGCCGAGTTCCACCGGCAATTTTTTCAAAAGCGCGATGAACGCCTTTGTTTTAACCTCATCCGGATAATTCTCAAGTCCCAGAATCGAGCCTTCCTTCGCCCGCAGGGACAGGCAGGAAAACAGCGCCGCGCGACGCATCTTTTTCGGCATCTCTTTTATGAAATTCGCCTCGTTTCTGGGGCCGAAAGCCTTGCCTCCGCCGCGCAGTATCGGACTTCGGATCGGGCCTCGGCGCGCCCGGCCGGTGCCTTTCTGCTGAAAAAGTTTCTTGGTCGATCCGGCGATCTCGCCTCTGTGTTTGGCGTGCGCGATGGGTTTCCTGCGGTTGCTTTGCTGGCGGACAAGCGCCAGATGCATCAGGCCGGAGCGGAGCGGCGCTTCAAAAATAGCCGGCGGAAGATCCAGTTGCCCGGCTTTGACGCCCGTTGATGTGAAAACGTCGATCTTCATTTGGCGGATGGAAGTTTCTCGACCGTGATATAAACCAAAGCTCCGTTCGACCCCGGAATCGGTCCTTTTATGGCCAGCACTTTCTTCACTTCGTCGCAGACTATCACCGGCCGGTGCTTGAGCGTCACGGTTTCATTGCCCATCCTTCCCGGCATTCGCTTGCCGGCCTGGATGCGCCCCGGCCAGGTACGCATACCGACCGAACCCGGCTCGCGCTTGAAGTGCGACCCATGAGAGGCCGGGCCTCCGGCGAAGTGGTATCTCTTCACGACTCCCTGAAAGCCTTTCCCTTTGCCGACGCCGGTTATCGAGACCAGGGTCTCGGCCGGAACCTCGGAAACCGGGATGGTGGCGCCGATAGCGAAACCTTCCAGCGACTCGACTTTGAATTCTTTTTGATTCGCGTGTTTCTTTATCTCGTTGCCTTTTCTGGTCTTCACTGTTTTCGGTCCGATCCCCAGGACGACAGCCTGGTAGCCGTCCTTCTCGGAAGTTCTAAAACGGACCACGGAGTTGTCCTCGACTTTCAGATACGTCACCGGTACGGCTTCTCCACTCGGGAGAAACACGCGTGACATGCCGATTTTGCGGGCGATAAGGCCTGGAGCCATAAAAAAAACTTGGAGGTTCCATCTCATCCGCTTTTCCCTTCAAAATCAGTGCGGGATGCTTCCCGCTAAGCGCGGGGCCTCCAGCGGAGGCGGATCGGAACGTAAGTGAGGTTATTCCCACAGCTGGGAATAAGCCGCAAATTTCAAAAACGCTGGTACTTTATGGTTTACCGAACCCCGAGGTCAAGTGTTTTGCAAAAATTGTTGATCTGTTACCCGACAGATGATATTCTCTTTTCTGTAATCACGATGAAAAGCCCCTCGTAAGAGTAAGTGCTTACGAGGTTCTTTTCTTTTTATGAGGCAGTCTTTTGTATTCCAGTTTCGTCCTCAAATTATTCATAAATGCCAGATGTTTTTCGGCCGCTTTGTTGAGCAAAATCGAATATCTCCGCATGTCAGGGACAAGGACGCACTTAAGTTTTCCTTGTTCGCGAAGATATTTGACCAGGCAATGGAAATCCCCGTCTCCGCTCACTATGATTGCCTGCTTATATTTCTCGAAATCAATCATTGCCTGGAGAACGAGCTCGGCATCGCAGTTTCCCTTTATCACCCCTTCTGAATTTTTCAGTGTCGGCCTGAAAACAACAACGAAACCGAAGGATTGCAGGGACGTGTAGAGAGTGGCGTTTTCAGGGACATAGCCGATGAATATATATGCCGTCTCAACATTGTGTTTTTCCTTCAGATAAACACGAAATTTTTTATAGTCCAGATTCCAGCCTTGTCCCTGGATTGCCAGATGGAGATTTTGAGAATCAATGAATGCGTAGTTCGCAGATTTTTCCATTGGTTGCAGTTTAGCAAAGCTTTCTGGTGACCGCTTGGGCGCCTCAGTGGCTCTAGTCAAAATCGTCAATCCGCCCTGTTCTTAAGCTGTTTTTTCTGTTATAATAATGAGAAACTTACATAAAAAATTCCATGACACCCGCAATCGAAGGACAATTGCTTGAGGCAGCCAAAAATCAAAACCCCGGGGAGGTGTTTTACATGATAATCCACGGCGGGGAAAAAGATGCGAGGCAGGACCGGGTGATCCGGGCGAATAAAGCCCTGGAGCTGGCAAAAAATGAAAGCCTGGCCAAGGAAGCGAAGAAAAGCCTGATCGAAAGCACCCGCCGTGTCATGCAGGAGGAGCTGGACACGGTCGTAACGGAATTGAGGGAAAAAGCCGATGACCGGCTGAATTTATTAAAAGCCGAAATCCAGATAACCAGAGAAAAAGCTCTGGAGGAGCAGCGAAAACTGTCCGACAATCTGGAGTCCTTCGTCCATGAAGGCCGTGAGCTGGCGAATGACGTAAAAAATGAAGACCCGAAATCGATGCTGCTTACCGGTGCCGGTTATGCGGCGCTCGGAGCAGCCGGAGGCTATGCGGCTTACAAAATCAGCGACAAGATTATCGATGGCGGAAAATGGGTCTGGGACCACACGCTCGGCTGGGTGATAAAAGGGCTCGCCGGAATCTTCGGATTACGGGGAGCAGTCGAGAAACTGGAAAATGCCGTCACCGGCGGACTGAAAACCGGTGCCACGGCTCTGGGCGCGCTCATGGCGCCGCTTCTCTTCCGGATGGGAAAACGGAAAATCCCCGGACCGGGAGATGTCGCCGGTTACGCGGCGGACGCAGCTAAGGAAAAAATAAATTCCGGTATCAGAATGTTCACGCCATCCTGGCTTCTGGGATCGAGTTGGGTCCGTTCAAAGCTGCTCCTGAATACAAAAGCGAATAATTCCGGATCGACATTAGACGGCAGCGAACAAGCTTTCGACACAACGAAAACTCCCGAAGAAAAAACCGGGCACCTAAAAGAACTTTTGGGTAAAGGACAATATCTAAACGCACTTCTTTATGCCGCGGCGCAGGAAGGCGGACTAAAGAGAAACGGAACCAGGTTTTATCTGCACGTTAAGGACGGAGAGGAAGTTGATCTTGATCCAGAAGCGATAAAAGCCATTCACGGCTATATGGAAACAAATGGCTGGTGGAAATGGCCGGCAACGGGAGTCGGGTATCTCGCGCTTAAATCAATTCTCTGGGGAGGCTCTCCAAGCATCAGGGGAACCATCAAAGGAGTAGCGAAAGGAGCCGTACTCGGTCCACTTATCCCTGCGATTGACATGCCCTTGAAAACCCTGAAATACGGTAAGCATCTTTTGCAGCCGAGAGGCTGGGAAGAAGTAAAAACAGCGCTTTTGCATACTTCCCGTTACGCACGATTAAAACGCGGCTTCAGTGATTGGCGGCGCGAATGGTGGGGAAAAGATATAAGGACAGAGACTGCTTTGCGGGAAACGATTCTTCGTTACGAAAAAGAGAGACAATATTATAAAGATTTGAAAGGAAAACTGGGAGAGACGGTTTGGGATCCAGAAATCCCAAACGCCAACGGAAGAAAGGGTGATTATGTCGCACGCAAAGGAGGTAATCTCGACATACAAACCAGAAAGATGGCCAAACTCGAGAAACGACTCGTGGAAGGCCTCGATAAGTTGGCTGCAAAAAAAGTACCCGTTCAGGATCCGGTTGTCAGAGAAGTGCTAGACAAACGCGGTGTCAAAAACTTCGGAGGAGACTTCGATGAAATTATGACAAGGCATTCCACCACACCAAGTCCTGTACCCCCGCCGGACGCTGGAAATAATCCAAACCCTAAAACCAAGGACTTGATTATTAATGAACCAGCAGGTGAAGGTGGAGCAAAACCCGATACTGCCGAAGTAACAAATAAAAAAGAGAATCTTCCGATTGAACCGAAAAAAGAATCCGCTCCAAAACAACCGAAACCCAAGCAGGGTGCCTCGACCAAGCCGAAAGTATCCGCTGCGAAAGAGCCGGCAAGTGTCAGACCAAAAATAATGGTGGAACCGGAGACCGCTCCAGCTCTGCGGATCTTCCGCGGAGCGGATGAGACGCTGAAACCGGAGTTGGCAGCCAGGAAAAAAATCCCGCCTCCCGCGGAACAGAAAAAAATTATTCCCAAATCCCCGGCGGGTGTGATCGACGAAGGCGGACCGGCCAGAAAATTGCAGATAAAAGCGGAACCGGTGCCGCCGCCTCCGGCACTGAGAGTCGTCCACGGAGAAGCAGTACCGCGCTCCCGGGATGCCAAAGCGATGGGTCCGGCCGAGGGGCCGAAGAAAGCGCCGATTGCGCCGGAACAGGCGCCGAAACCCGACCTTAAAGAAGCACCGAAACCGGCGGCACAACCGGGCGTTCCTGCAGTTCCCGGCGTGGAAACGGGAACGAATATAAAAGATTTTGCGACGCTGAAACGCGAGGTGGATGCCGCTAAAGTGGCTGGCGACAAGGCTTTGGCCGGCAGACTGATTTCAGAACACCGCGGGATTATCCAAAGCGCCGCTGAAGCGGATGTAAGCGAAGCTTCTGCCATGATGGGTGCCATCGCCAGAACCGAACGCTGGGCCAGAGCGGCCAAAATCGCAAAAGGCAGCCTGCCGTTTTTAGGCACGATCTTCGATGCATATCTGATCACAATCAATGAGGGTGCTATCAGCCAAGCCCGGCAGGAAGGAAAGGCCGACAAAGTCGCCGACCTCGAGCGGGAGCGGAAATCACTCATCGGCGTCGGTGCCGGAGGTTTGGCTTGGTCCGGGCTCGAGGCGGTTGCAGCTGCCACGCCGAGTGGAGTGGGACTTAATACCACGGTTCTGACCATCGGTTCCGGAAGCGCCGCGGCTCCCGGTCTGGTGACGGCCGGAGCTCTCGCCGCGCCGGTGGTCGGCGCATCTTTCTACAAACAAGCGATCGATGCATCGGTCGCCGAGTGGAAGCAAAGTGAACAGGAATATGCCCAGAAAAACGGCGCTGAGCTGCTCGGAGAGATAAATAATAAAATGACCGAGCGGACCCGCGGATCAGCCGCGACTAACGGCGACAATTTTGTCCAGGCGGCAGCGTGGAAGATACGGAAAATTTTTCACCCCGAGGAATACGAGGAACATTATCGTAAAATGTGGGAAGACACTGAAAACAACATAAACCGCCCGATGCGCGAGAAAATGTATACGGCTTATTTCATGCGAAACACCGATGTAAATCGGTTTCCCGAAGCGGTCGCGGATAAAAAGAATTTTATTCAATTTTTTGGAGGCCGGAATTTCGGAACCGTCCCGGCGATGGTACTGAGACAAGCCGATGACTATGCCGAGCTGAAAGCCGCGTACCGGAGATGCAAAGCCGAAAACAAACCGCCGGTCATAAAGAGCCCTTTCGATGGAAAGGAAATCGATCTCACTCCTTTCTCACGCGACGGTGAACCGCCGGAGGAAGAGAAACTAAAAATCAGAAATATACTGGCCCGCTACCGCGAGGGGATAAAAATCCCCGATTCTTTCCGGGAAAATTCCAGAGAGATCGCCGAGGCTTCCGGACTGTCCGGTGCAAGTCAGGAAAAGCCGCTCCAGGCAATAGGGACGCGGATCCGCGCTGAGATTCTTTCCGGAATGCGTCACCATTTGCTGCTGGCCGAGGAACGTTTGCAGCGATATGAAACGGAAACGCCGCTTAGAGGACAGGTAGTGAGACAAGAGCTGCAATACGAATTCAATAATCTGCTTTCGGAAGCTGTTTCGAAAATGGAAAAACAGGAACTGACGCTGGATGAATACCAGGCGATCCTGAAAAAAATGGAAGGCGTTTGCTCGGACGCCGGACATCCCAAGCGCGTATTCCAGAGAAGCACTTTGCCGTTCAAGTCTTTCGCCGAAAAAGCGGAGAGTGGGGCTTATAATCGTGGTTCTGCCGGCGAAAAGCATCGGGCTAGAGCCGAGAGCGAGACACCGCCTCAGTGCAATATTAAATTCATCGATTTGGCTGAACCACAGGCGCAGAAATAAATGCGCTGGTTAACATAAAACATATTTTGGGTATTACGCGCCTCGGAGAGGCGCTCCTATTGAAGTAGGAGCGGGTCTTAAGACCCGCGTACCCAAATCTTTCATTCATCTAGCCCTATAAGTGAATATCTCGCTATGCTGTCCTCATGGATCAAGCTCGCTTGGAAAAGGTGAAAAAGCTCAGGTCGCTCGGCCGTAATCCTTACGCCGAACGATTCATCCGCACCGGCAGTCTCAGTACGGTTTCTAAATTTCCGGAAGGCAAGCCGGCAAAGATAGCCGGACGGGTCGTGCTTTTCCGGGATATGGGAAAGCTGACATTCGCGACGCTCCAGGACGAAACCGGAAGACTGCAGGTCGCGTTCAGGGAAGAAATTATCGGCGTTGACGATTACAAGCTTATGCTTAAACTCATCGACCTCGGAGACTTCATCGGTGTCAAAGGCGAACGATTCAATACCAAGAAGGGCGAGCCGACCATAATGGTCAAAGAATGGACGATGCTTTCCAAAGCTCTCCGCCAGCCGCCTGAAAAATGGCACGGTGTAGCCGACCGTGAGACCGCCTACCGCCAAAGATACCTGGATCTAATGAGTAACCGCGAAAGTTTCGACCGGTTTATTTTCCGTTCGAAGTTCATCCAGGCGATTAGAGAGTTTTATTGGAAAAACGGATTCATCGAGGTTGAAATACCGGTTCTTGTAAACGCAGCCTCAGGAGCGCTTGCTACTCCTTTCTTGACTCATCACAACGCTCTGGATCTGGACGTGTTCCTGCGCATCGCACTCGAAACGCATCAAAAGGAATGTCTGGTCGGGGGGTTCGACCGAACTTTCTCGATGGGTCCGGTTTTCCGGAATGAGGGCATGGACCCCAGCCACCTGCAGGAATTCACGATGTGCGAACATTACGCGGCATATTGGGACTATCGGGAAAATATGCGATTTACCCAGGATATGTTCCGTGAACTGTTGAAAACCACACGCGGGGGGTTGAAGACGAAGATCCCCGACCGATCGGGAAAAATAATCGAAGTCGACTTCGGCGGAGACTGGCCCGTAGTCTCGCTGCGTGAGATTATCAAACATGATTCCGGTATCGATTATGAGGATTACCCGACCGCGGAAGCCCTGAGACAAGCCATTTTCTCGAAGAAGATCAAACTGGAGGTGGATGTCAGCCGGCTTGGCCGCGGAAATCTGATTGATCAGCTCTATAAGAAAGTCAGCCGCCCCCGGATCACCCGCCCTACGTTCGTCACTGAACACACAATCGACTTGTCGCCGCTGGCCCGCAGGAATGACAAAAACCCGGCGATCACAGATCGATTCCAATTGGTTGTCGGCGGCTGGGAGATCATAAATGCCTATAGCGAACTCATCGATCCGGTAGATCAGGCAACACGTTTTTCAGACCAATCCAAAGCCAAAGTCGAAGGCGACAGCGATGCCCACGGCAAAGACGATGAATATGTGACGGCGCTCGAATATGGCTGTCCGCCGTGCTCGGGGTGGGGAATGGGGATAGATCGTATCGTCGCTTTGCTGACATGTCAGGAAAATCTGAAGGATGTGGTGCTTTTCCCGCTTATGAAACCGGATGATAAAAGCGCCAAAATTACGGCGAGTCCAAAATCAAATTCTCCGGTTCCTCCGGATTCTTCCCCTGCTTCTACGATGACCTCATCCAGCACGCCTCTTCTCCAGCGCCTGGACTACGGCCACCTGCTTCCGGCGGCCCACGGATTACTCAAGGCGCACGCCACTCAAACCCATGCGCACTTGATCGCGACAGGCGCTGCCATGGAGGCCTTCGCGAGGAAATTCGGCGGTGACCCGGCGACATGGAAAGTGGCCGGCATGCTGCACGATCTGGACTGGGACAAGCTGGAGAAAGACTATGAATCACACTGTGGTAATACGTTGGAACAAATGTTAAAAACAATAAATTCACCGGCGGAATTGCTGGCCGATATCCGGGCGCATTACGCAGAAAAATACGGAGCGGAGCATCCGCTGGATTCCATGCTGCGGAAATGTCTCTACTGTAGCGACGAGCTGACCGGTTTCATCGTCGCCGTCGCGCTGGTCCGGCCAAGCAAGAAACTGGCCGACGTAGAGGTGAAGAGCGTGAAGAAAAAGCTGAAGGACAAGGCCTTCGCCGCCCAGGTAAACCGGGAACAGATTAAAAAGTGCGAAGAGCTGATCCCGATGCCGCTGGATGAATTTATCCAGGTAACGCTCGAGGCGATGAAGGCAGTCGCGGGGGAACTGGGGTTATAATTCGCAAATTTTCCGCAGCCGGGTTTTAATTTTCAATTCTCAATTTCGTATTCTTTCCCCCTCTCCGGCATCTCTATCGCGAATTTTCCGGCAAGAGAGGAACGCTCAGCCAAGGCCTTCATCCCAGGCTCCTCGCCGTGAACCAGTATCAATTTTTTCAATCCGGTTTGAGCCGTGATGAATCGATCCAGGTCGTTTTTGTCGGCATGGCCGGAATAGGCGTTTATATACTGGATTTCGGCTTTTTTGTTTATCATTTCATCGAAGATCTTCACCTGCAGGATTTTGGGGTCCAGAAGCCGACGACCGAGGGTATTCTCGGCCATATAACCCACGGCCAATACCGTATTCCTCGGATCCGGCAGCTCGTTTTTCAGGTGATGGCGAATCCGTCCGGCTTCGCACATGCCTGAGCCGGCCATGATGATCATGGGACCGCGGACTCCGTTCAATTCTTTGGATTGCTCGACGGTTTCGGTGTAATTGATCAATGAAAACCGGAAAGGGTTGTGTGATTTTTTCAGGAACCCGCTGAAAATTTCTTCGTCATAACATTCGGGGTGTTTCATGAAAATTTCGGTCACTTTTGAAGCCAGCGGGGAATCGACCATTATCGGCACAGCCGGAATCTGCTGCGAATCCCACAGGCTGTGCAGATCGAAGACGATTTCCTGCGTGCGCTCAAGCGAGAAAGCCGGGATGATGACCTTTCCGCCCCTCGCCGCTGTTTTCACGATCACGTCCTTTAGCTTCGCCTGGGCCGTGAGAATGGGCTCATGCTCCCGATCGCCATACGTGCTTTCGCATATCAAATAATCGACTGCCGGCATTTTCCCGGGGTCGCGGATGATCGGCAGCATGGATCGGCCCATATCACCGGTGAATCCAAGCCGGACAGTCTTCCCGCCGGTCTCGATCTCGAGAAAAAGCATCACTGAGCCGAGGATGTGTCCCGCTTCGATAAAAGTGCAATAAACCCCGGGGATAACCTGAAAACGTTCGCCGTAATTTTTCCCGACGAAAAGCTTCGTGCATTCCGTTGCATCGGATTTCACATAAAGCGGCCCGGCCGAAGGGATCATTGATTTTCGCAAATGTTTCGTGAAATATTCCTCATCTTTTTCCTGTATATATGCCGCATCCTGCAGCATGACGACAGCTAGATCCTGGGTTGCATACGTGCAAAAAACCGGACCGGCATAACCTTTTTTGTAAAGCAGCGGGATACGCCCGGAATGATCCATGTGAGCATGGGTCAAAATAACCGCATCGATATCCTGTTTGGGGTTAAATGAAAAAGTTGCATTCTTTTCGGCGGCTTCGCTTCTTTTGCCCTGAAACATCCCGCAGTCGAGCAGAATGCTTTTGTCTCTAATTTTCAATTCGTGGCAGGTGCCGGTAACTTCTCTGGCAGCGCCGTGGGAGATGAGTTTTATAGAAGACATCAACTGAAGAGATAGAAGATATAAGACATAAGATATAAGTTCTTTTTTTAAGTTACTTACGTCTTATGTCTTACATCTTACATCTTCTTTTTTATTCATAGCCCTACTGCATTCAGCAGTGAAGTCTTTTCCTCATCCGTAAGGGCTCGGATCGATCCTTTTTTAAGTTCATTGTCTTCCAGTGTCATAATTCTTATACGTCTAAGAATCTTTACAGTGAAACCGAACTGCTGGCACATCCTGCGTATCTGTCTGTTCTTTCCCTCGTGAAGAATTATCCGGATTTTCGTGGGCGCCATTTTTTTGACTTCAAGCGGTTTGGTCTTGTGTCCGTCCATCTCGAATCCTTCCTCGATTTTTCGGCATATGATAGGGCTGATCGGACGGTCTACCACTACCTCGTATTCTTTATCATGATCAAATTTCGGGTGGGTCAATCGGTAAGCCAAAACACCGTCATTAGTAAAAAGTAGCAATCCGGATGAATTTTTGTCCAGCCGGCCGACGGGATATATCCTGCCTTTGAGTCGGTGCGGTAAAAGATCCCTCACGGAAGAAACCGAGGAAACCGAAGAGTCCGAGGATGCGAGGTTTTTTCCTCGGTTTCCTCGGACTCCTCGGTTTCTTTCGATATTAGTCGTCTCCACTCCTTCCGGCTTGTTCATAACGTAATAGAGCATCTCCTTGCGGTCTGCTATCACTTTTCCGGAAACTTCGATCTCATCCACGTCAGGATCGGCTTTTTGGCCCAAAACGGCCACTTTTCCGTTTACTCTCACCAAACCCTGTTCGATATATTCTTCCGCCTTCCGCCTGGAAGCGACACCCCGGGCCGAAAGTATTTTTTGAAGCCTCTCAAGCATGCTTCGATTTTACCTTTAATGCTCATTTAACGCTGCTATGTCCCTCAGCTTAATCGCTGCCAGGATACAAATTTTTCTTATCGCTTCCGCATTGTGATTTTCGGCTTGGGATTCTCCAACCCTTGAAAGTCTTGCCGCCAAATTGTCCGCATCGCCTGGAAGCCCGGCTTGTCTCAACATGGAAACCGCATACTGTACCATCGTGAGCCAAGTCCCATTCATCTTTGCCGGCTCATCGGGAGTCTTCTGGAAACAATCGATTGGAATCATGTTAATAATATAGTGAGATTATATTAATTCATTGTCAACTGTCAGTTTTTGAACGGGTTCAGTGACCAGACCGTTTAGTGATACCACTTCGCGTTTAAAACGTTCTTAATCAGACGCGCTGGCGGTATGGAGTTCTTGGCTTGAGTAAACGCTACGCGGTACGAGATGATGCCGTTACGAATGACCGATTAGTTATGTTTTAAATGCAAAATGGTATGAGCGGTTCTCACACAAAAAATCAGCACTCTGTCTTGGCACCGATCTACTCTCGCATGGCGTTCGCCATACTACCATCGACGCGCCCGGGCTTAACTGCCGTGTTCGGAATGGGAACGGGTGTTTCCCCGGGGCTATAGGCACCAAGACGGAATGCTGACTAAGAAAAGAGCATTGCGAATAATACAGTACAAAACGTGAATCAGAGAAGCTTTGAGCTTTGAGACATGAGCTTTGAGAAACTAAATCTCATAGCTCATAGCTCATCGCTCAAAGCTTCATCATGTCCACGGATTGCCCGCGCTAAAAAAACATGAACAGCACAAACATTAAAATATAAATGTTCAATCTCCCGTTAGTGCTACTCGGCTGAACACGTTACCGTGCGTACACCTGTAGCCTATCTACCTCGTAATCTTCGAGGGGGATTATGGGGACAATTGATCTTGGAATGGGCTTCCCACTTAGATGCTTTCAGCGGTTATCCCTGCCGAACATAGCTACCCTGCAATGCCGCTGACGCGACAACAGGCACACCAGAGGTTCGTTCACTCCGGTCCTCTCGTACTAGGAGCAAGTTTCCTCAATTGTCTAAACGATCACGGAGGATAGAGGCCAAACTGTCTCACGACGTTCTGAACCCAGCTCGCGTACCGCTTTAATTGGCGAACAGCCAAACCCTTGGGACCTTCTCCAGCCCCAGGATGCGATGAGCCGACATCGAGGTGCCAAACCGGTTCGTCGCTATGGGCGCTTGGAACCGATCAGCCTGTTATCCCTAGAGTAACTTTTATCCGTTGAGCGACAACCCACCCACGTGGTAAGGGCATAAATAAATATGCCCGGTTGCCGGATCACTATCACCAGCTTTCGCTTCTGATCGACATGTCCGTCTCACAGTCAGGCCCACTTGTGCGATTACACGACGACGCCGATTTCCATCCGGCGCTAGTGGACCATTGCGCGCCTCCGTTACTTTTTAGGAGGCAACCGCCCCAGTTAAACTGCCCAGCAAGCAATGTCCGTGTGGCTGTAGAAAAGCTCGGGTTTTTTTGTAAGTTGTTAAGAGTCTATAGGGTAAGGAAGGTATTGAAGGTCAGGAACGTAAGGGAGGTGATGTCACCTTCCTTACCTCCATTACCTTCCTTACGTTCCTTACTTTCCATTCTCTGATAACTTGCCTCAAAACCAAACACTTCTAAAGCCACACGTGAGTGACATCGGAACACGAGGGTGGTATCTCACTGTCCCCTCCACCCCGACCAAAGTCGGGGCTTCAAAGGGTCCCACCTATCCTGCGCGCGCGATCCAAGGCCACAATGCCAGCCTACAGTAAAGCTTCATAGGGTCTTTTCGTCCTACCGTGATTCACCCGGCATTTTTACCGGGTCTGCAATTTCACCGGGCCTTGCGTCGAGACAGTGCCCCCACCGTGATACCATTCGTGCGGGTCGGAACTTCATGCGCGCGGAGCGCGCAGCTGTTAGCTATGAGCTATGAGCTGTGAGCTGTGAGAACTTTGCTGCGATATTCCTCTGGTTGGCGATGCCAGAACCCAAGTTCAAACTCGGGCGCACTAACGCCTGCCGACTCAAAGCTCAAAGCTCATCGCTCAAAGCTTGATCGGACGCGTGTTTTTTATTTGCGCTGCAATTTCGCGCACCCTGTGTCGCCACAGGGATCGGACTATATCATCTCCGCATCGCTTATGCGTGCGGAGCGTCGCGTGTAGTCTCTGAGGAACCTATTATCTCTGACTTAGAAATGCGGCATACATCTATATCTTCCCGTTCTGCGCATTTCCGCATCAATCTGAGCTCTAAGCTCAGTCTCGATCGAATGGAATTCTGGATCATGTACCATTCTTTCGAAACGACCCATGCAGGTTTCAGGAAACTGCAGAGGATCAAATTCTGGTTTGGTGTCATCAACAGGTTTATCACCTTCCGGAAGATTTTCACCGTGAGCTTTACTCATATATTTGTGGGGAATAGTTTCCTGCTGATTGTCCGCAGGAGACAGATTATCACGAAATAATTATAAATTGTCAATTATTCCGTACTGCTCCATTCTCGGATGTTCCAGCATATAGCGACGTTTTTCACTGATTCACAGTCTGCGGGATGCAATCCCGCGCTGCGTATGTATCACAATGGTTTCTCTAATTTATTTCGTAATAAACTCTGCTTTGTTTCCATCACCGCGGCCTGAAAGGCCGCTGCTTAAGTGGAAAAACTAATCAAGTCCGCTCCGCGGATTACTCCCGGAGCACTCTGTCTGTCTGACAGAGGACCGACCAAAAACATTAGCTTGTGGCTTTTTGGCTTGTGGCTTGTAGCTATCAGCTATCAGCCATTTGCCATCAGCCTATTCCTCAGTGCTGTGTCTTGCGACACATTCGGGCAAGCTGTGGCACGTGGCCGCGAAGCGGCTTTACGTGCTCATATCGACCACCCGACAAGGAATTTCGCTACCTTAGGACCGTTCAAATGTTCCCCCGCTGCTGCGAGGTCTCAAACTCTAAAGGTAAAGAGCTTGATGCTCATGGTCGCCCATGAGATCGGACTATATCTTCATCCCTTTCGGAATGTCCGACGTATAGTCTCTGAGGATTCTCCATATGCATTCAAAATGTCTTGCTCAGAATATTTCCGTTTACCCCCATCGTTCATGATTCTTCTCAAGTCCAGAATTTTAATAACACCTTTTTTTGTCAGATGAACGCCACGTGACAGCAAATCAACAATCGTGCAAAAGATTTTAAAATCACGCTGCTTTTTCTGGGAGATAAATTTGAATCGATGAAAGAAAGGAATGACATAATTGCGAATATCATTGAGTGTGTTGGCTTCGTAATACCAAATCCCATCCGGACGGGAACGAAGTGTTCCGCATCCTAATGTCTTTTGAACAAAACGAAGAATTCGCTCTTCTTTCTGAGAAATATTGAAGCATGCCGACACTTTCCAGGGAAATTTGTAATCTTTTCTTTTTCGGAAAGAAATATTAAAACTTCCTTCGCCATCAGTGAATCCAGCCAAGTAATAGCCAAATTCCTGAAGCGAAAATGTCGTATGGAGACTTTCCTGCTGATTGTCTGCACCGGAGAAATTATCACTCATGTATACGATCGTACACCAGAGTATTCCCGGATACAACAGAGTTTCCAGCATATAGTCAGATTTTTTTACGTAACTACAACGTGGTCCGTTTTATAGTTACGGCCGGCGTTCGCTAGGGCTTAGATCGGAGGCATACACCCCCTCACGTGACCTTCTAGCACTGGCCAGGCATCAGCCCCTATACATTGCCTTACGGCTTCGCAGGGACCTGTGTTTTTGGTAAACAGTCGCAGGGACTCTTTAGCTGCGGCCCCGCTCCTGGCTTTAGCACCGAGAACGATTGATATCTGTAATTCTTGGATCAGAGAAGCTTTGAGCTGTGAGTCATGAGCTATGAGAAACATTCTCATCGCTCAAAGCTCATCGCTTCTCAAATCTTGAAATACGACACCAAACTTTCTTGGAACCAAAGTCAGGAGCAGGGCAGTCCTTATCCCGAAGTTACGGACGCTATTTTGCAGAGTTCCTTAACGCAAGTTGTCCCGATCGCCTGGGTCTACTCGACCATCCCACCAGTGTTGGTTTGCGGTACGGTCTCATACGTTCCTAGTAGCGACGGTTTTCTTGGAAGCCGAAACAGCCAGACTCAGCCCCGCAGAGCGGGGGTGATTGGTCGGCGCTTGGCTCAAACCGGGGATTTGCCTCCGGCTCTCAACGCTTCGCGCTTTACACGTCCAGTCAATGCAGACGCTCTGGTGTTCCGTCTCCGTCAAGCCGCTATTGGGTTGAAGGAATCCTTTCCGACCGACATGACCCCGGTAAACCGGGGCTAGAGGCCAGCCAGACTATCAACCTTCTCCCCTGGTCGGTTCGTACGAGGTGCAGGAATATTGACCTGCTGTCCATCGGCTACGCCTTTCGGCCTCGCCTTAGGATCGACTAACCCCACGCCGATCGACGTTGCGTGGGAAACCTTGGGAATTCGGCGGGCAGGGTTTTCACCTGCCTTGTGGTTACTCATGCCAACAGTCTCACTTCTATCCGCTCCACCCGGCCTTACAGCCGAGCTTCACTGCTGAATAGAACGCTCCTCTACTGCGCAGGATGCCGCTTCTGGAATCGAGAACGATTGATACTGTTCTTCTTGAATCGGAGAAGCTTTGAGCTGTGAGACATGAGCTGTGAGAAAAGTTTCTCATCGCTCAGAGCTCAAAGCTCATCGCTACTCAGAGACAAGAAAAACATCATCAACCGTTCCTGATACCAAAAGTGGCATCCCGCACTCGCTGCGTCGGTTACCGGTTTAATCCCGTAAATTTTCGGCGCATCGTCGCAATCGACCAGTGAGCTGTTACGCTTTCTTTAAAGGATGGCTGCTTCTAAGCAAACCTCCTGGTTGTCAATGCGATGACACTTCCTTCGATATACTTAACCGGTATTAGGGACCTTAGCAAACGATCTGGGCTGTTGCCCTCTCGACGATGGCACTTCGCTGTCACCGTCTCACTCCTATGATTCTAAGAGCAGGTATTCGGAGTTTGTCAGGACTCGGTAGGCGTAAAACACCCCCTCGTCGAAACAGTAGCTCTACCCCCTGCTGTATATCATAAGGCTGTTCCAAAAAACATTTCGAGGAGAACCAGCTATCTCCGGGTTCGATAAGCTTTTCACTCCAACCCACAAGTCATCCCAATGTCTTGCGATACATTATGGTTCGGACCTCCATCCGCCTTTCGGCGGACTTCATCCTGCTCATGGGTAGCTCACCCGGTTTCGGGTCTTGTCCCAGCGACTAATGCTCAGCTTCATCCCTGCCTCCGAAAGTTGATGTCGCAATGACCCAGACGATTGCTAAATTGTTAAATTGTTAAATTGTTGATAAGCAGAAACTCGCGTTTCGCTTGCGAACAATTTAGCAATATAACAATTTAACAATTGCCAAAGGCATAAATATTTTTTCGAAGACAGCGATGAAACTGAGCATACGCCCTGTTCGGACTCGCTTTCGCTATGGCTTCGGCTGAAACTGCCTTAGCCGCGCCACTGGGAACAAAGTCGTTGGCTCATTAGGCAAAAGGAATGCCGTCACCCAGCGCCGCTTCTAGTATCGAGAACAATTGATGTAGGTATCTTTGAACCAGAGAAGCTTTGAGCTTTGAGTTATGAGCTTTGAGTTATTCGTTACTCATCGCTCAAAGCTCACAGCTCATCGCTACTCAGAGACAAGAAAAACATCATCAACCGTTCCTGATACCACAAGTGGCGCCAGGCTCCGACTCGTTGTTCGCATCACATTTCAGAAACTATTTCATCCCCCTTTCGGGGTGCTTTTCACCTTTCCCTCACGGTACTATCCGCTATTGATCTCTCTACCTGTTTAGCCTTGGATGGTGGTCCACCCGGATTCGGGCCGGATTTCACGTGTCCGACCTTACTCAGGAATCCTCCACCGTGCACTCACGTTTCGGCTACCGGGCTATCACCGTCTATGGCCGCCCGTTCCAGGGCGTTTGCCTACGTTTGTGCAATCGGTTAATGAAGGTCCTACAACCCTACGCCCCGCTTCGCGGTGCGAGCTATAAGCTATTAGCTTTTGGCTGTTAGCGACAAGGAAAATCCCCGTGCCAATTGCCAATAGCCAATAGCCACAAGCTCGCCTCGCAAAGCGAGGCGCAGTTTGGGCTTTTGCCTGTTCGCTCGCCACTACTAGGGCAATCTCGGATTTGATTTCTTTTTCCCCGCTACTTAGATGTTTCAGTTCGCAGAGTATACCTCCCCGGTAAAACCGGGGTCATGGGTCATTCCACCCATGGGGTTACCCCATTCGGAAATCTTCGGCTGGTAGCGCCTGCCTAGCGGCTGACCGAAGCTTATCGCAGCTGGCCACGTCCTTCGTCGGAATAGAGAGTCGAGGCATCCGTGTGATGCGTTGAGTAACATATATATTCGAGACTTCTCGTCCGCCTTGCGGCGGATTCAAAGTGAAATTGTGCTGTTCACGTTTCATAACGCGGGCAATACGTAGACACGTATCGCTCAGTCTGAAACATAAACGTATTTGAATCATTAATCATTTTTATCGGCCGTTGTTTTCAATGAGCGCGGCGGCTAAAGAGACACTCCGGATACAAAAAACGGGTGGCTCGCGCGCACCCGTAGGGTCAGAACTCCTTTTATAAGAAGCTGATGCTACGGGTACGTGCAGGGAAAATGCATAGATGCCAAAAGATTTTACTCAGGTTATGGAGAGGGTCAAGGAGAAAGAAATGAAAAACTAAGGCAAAAGGTTTTTCACATTTTGCCCTTTTGCCTTTTTTCCTTTTTGCCCTAATCGTCATCACTCTCCGCCGCCTTCTTCATTTCCTCTTTCTGAGTGACCCCCGTGGCATCGCCGAGGTCGCCTTCTTCGACGCCTTTCTTTATCTCTTCGTCGTCTTCGGCGACGGCTTCCAGATCACTGATAGTGTCGGTCGCCGGGATCAAATCTTCGCTTTCCTGCTCCTCGTCGAACCGGGTTTTGAGCTTGATGACTTCAGCTTCGCCTTCGTCAAGCTTCACCACCGGCGCGTCGCTCGGCACCTCATCGGCAAATTTGAGAAGGTCGACTTTGAGTCCGAGAGCCTGCAATTCTTTGACCAAAACGTTGAAGGACTCCGGTGTCGAAGGCTTGCGGATTTGCTCGCCCTTTACAATCGATTCGTAGGCCTTGGAACGGCCGACCACGTCGTCGGACTTGATCGTAAGCATTTCCTGCAGCGTGTGCGCGGCGCCGTAAGCTTCCAGCGCCCACACTTCCATTTCGCCGAAACGCTGTCCGCCGTGCTGGGCCTTGCCACCGAGCGGCTGCTGGGTGACCAGAGAATAAGGACCGACAGAACGGGCGTGGATTTTATCCTCGACCAGGTGCAGAAGCTTGAGCATGTAAACCTGTCCGACAGTCGTCATGTTCAAGAACGGCTCGCCGGTTCGGCCGTCAAAAAGCTGCAGCTTGCCGGCAGAAGGGAGACCGGCGAGCTTCAGGAATTTCAAAATCTGCGGGGTGCCGATGCCGTTTAAGGCGGGGGTCGCGAGCTTTATGCCGAGCACCTGGCAGGCCCAACCGAGGTGAGTCTCGAGAATCTGTCCGATATTCATACGGGAGCTCACTCCGAGCGGATTCAAAACTATGTCGACGTGGCGTCCATCGGCCAAAAACGGCATGTCCTCTTTCGGCAATATTTTCGCGACGACGCCTTTGTTCCCGTGGCGGCCGGCCATTTTGTCCCCTACCTGTATCTTTCTGGTCTGGGCCACGAAGACTTTTATCTGTTTTATCACTCCGGTTTGGAGCTCGTCGCCTTCGGCCCGGTCGAAGACATGGACGTCGACTACCTTTCCGCCGGCTCCTCCGGGCAGCCGCAGCGACGAATCCTTCACGTCCTTGGCTTTGTCGCCGAAGATCGCCTGAAGAATCCGCTCCTCCGGCGTCAGCTCGGTTTCGCCCTTCGGGGTGATCTTTCCGACCAGGATGTCACCCTCGTGAACCGTCGCGCCGATGCGAACTATCCCTTCGGCATCCAGGTCCTTTAGCTTGCCTTCGCCGACGTTCGGAATGTCACGGGTAACTGTTTCGGGACCCAGTTTGGTATCACGGACATCGGTGATGTAGGACTCGATGTGGATGGAGTCGAAATAACCCTGCTCCACAACAACGTCGGAAATGATGATAGCGTCCTCGAAGTTGTAGCCGCCCCACGGCATGTAGGCCACCAGCAGGTTTTGGCCCAGTGCCAGCTCGCCGTCCTGTACTGCCGCTCCGTCGGCGAGTACGTCGCCGTCTTTCACTTTTTGTCCGGTCTCCACCCGGGGACGCATATTGAAACATGTGCCCTGATTTGAGCGGGCGAAATTGTCGAGCGCATGAGTGACCCGGCGGCCCGAGTGGTATTGAACTGTTATTTCCCGGGCATCGACCGACAAAACTTCGCCGTCCTCCTGGGCCAGCATGACATGGCCGGACGCTCTGGCTGCAACACTTTCCATGCCGGTGCCGATCAGCGGCGCGGAAGGACGGATCAGCGGAACCGCCTGCCGTTGCATGTTCGTGCCCATCGAAGCGCGGGTATTGTCATCGTGCTCCAAAAAAGGAATCAGCGAGGTGGAAACGGACAAAATCTGTTTTGGCGAAATATCGGCATGCGTTACATCCCTGACGTGAGCCAAAACCGGTTCGCCGTGTTTTCTGGCGTGGACTCTGGTCGTTATGAACTCGTTTTTTTCGTTCAGCTCGCTGTTGGCTTCGGCGACGGTCAGATGCCGTTCGCGATCGGCGTCGATATACTGCTCCTTCGCGACCAGGTAAGCCCGGACGGGGACATCGTTCCGGCCTTCATGCCTGAGCGCTGAAATAATTTTGGAAGCCTGCTGTTTCGTCGCCACTTTTTCCCCTTCTTTCACGATTATTTTGTGGCCGTCGCGCAAAGTGACGTCGATGATCCGGCCGAACAGCGCGTCCGGATCCATCTTCACCGTGTGCCGGACTTCATAATAGGGAGTTTCCAAAAATCCGTATTCGTTGACTTTGGCATAGGAAGCCAAATGTACGACGAGACCTATGTTCGGTCCTTCCGGCGTCGCGATCGGACAAATACGGCCGTAGTGGCTGGGATGCACGTCGCGTACATCGAAGCTGGCGCGTTCACGCGAAAGCCCGCCCGGGCCCATAGCCGACAGCCTGCGCTTGTGGCCCAGCTCGGAAAGGGGATTGGTCTGATCCATGAATTGCGAGAGCTGCGAACTCGCGTAAAATTCGCGCAGTGCGGCGGTGATCGGCCGGCAGTTTATAAGCTGCGTCGGCGTGACGGTTTCCATGTCCATGACCGTCATGCGGTCTTTCATTATCCGTTCGGTGCGCATCAGGCCGACCCGGTACTTGTTCTGAACCAGCTCACCGACCGAGCGGACCCGCCGGTTAGAGAGATGGTCTATGTCATCGGGCGAACCTTCGCCGTTATTGAGCCGGATCATTTCGCGGAGAATCTCGATAAAATCCGCGACCTGGAAAACACGGTGGCCTTCATCATTGGGGGTCGAAAGGCTGAATCTCCGGTTCAGCTTGTAACGGGCGATATTGCCCATGTCATATTTCTTGAAATCAAAGAACAACGCGTCGATCAGCTGTTTGGCGTTTTCGGCCGTCGCCAGATCTCCGGGGCGGATCTTGCGGTAGATGCTCTGATAAGCCTCGTCGACGGTCTTCACCGGATCTTTTTCGAGAGTGGCGAGAATATAATCGCGGTCGGACTTCACCACGTCCTGGAACAAGTCCATCATGGCGGAATCGGCCGGATACCCGAAAATACGCAGCAATTGGGTGATGGGGATCTTGCGTTTGCGGTCGATCTTGCAGGTTATCACCCCTCTGCGGTCGGTCTCGATTTCCATCCACACGCCGCGTTTCGGGATTATCTTGGCGGCGTGATGTTTGGGGAAATCCGGCATGGCCGAGAAAAATACACCCGGTGAGCGGACCAGCTGGCTGACCACGACCCGTTCGATGCCTCCGACCACGAACGTGCCGCTGTCGGTCATCAGCGGTATCGACCCCAGAAAAACGTCCTGTTCTTTTATTTCCCCGGTCTCCTTGTTGATCAGCTGGACATGCGCTTTCATCGCCGCCTCGTAGCTCAAGTTCCGTCTTTTGCAGGTCTGGGGATCGTATTTCGGCGCGTCGAATGTGTGGCCCAGGAAATTGAGTTCCATTTTTTTGCCTGAGAAATCGGTGATGGGGCTGATTTCTTTCAAAAGCTCGGAGAGCCCTTCGGTCAAAAACCAGCGATAACTGTTGATCTGCACGTCGATAAGCGAACGCATCATTTCGATGGATTCGTCGCGGGTAAGAAAAACCCTCCCGCCCAGTGTCATTTCCGGCTTCAAATCCGGATCGGCGTCTTTCAAAGCCGGGGGAACCCGCTCCGAGCTCACGAGCTTGAATCCGGTAAGCTGGGGCAAGATTTCCCGCTGGACATCGTAAGAGTATTCCTGTTTCCGGACGGGGGCCTTTTTTGCGGCGCGCTTGCCTTCGGCCACCAGCATTTTGCCGGCGATCCGGGACTTCGGACTTTTGGGGACGGCTTTGCCTTTCGATGAGGGCTTGTTTTTTACAATCTGGGCTTTCTTTTTTGGCTTCGACTTGGCGCTGGAAGGCATGGCGGAAAGGGGTTAGGGCTTGGGTTAGGGTTAGGGTGGGAATACAAAAAAAGTGCCGCGTTCCAACCAAATAACCTGATGGCAGGAACGGGCACAGCACTCAAAACACAAGAAGATGCCGCTGTGACGGGGGAAGTTTACTATTCGGGGTTCCGAAGTCAATTTAAATAAAGGAATTTTGAGGAAATTGACAATTGACAATTATTATTCATCGGGTTTCGCTAAACCTCCTCCCCACCTCCACCCAGTTCACCACATTCCACCCATTCGACTCGCTTCGCTCGCTCAGGGTGTATCCGCCTACTTTGACTCCGTAAAGCGTTTTTCTACTTCTTTCCAATTCACCACGTTCCACCCATTCGACTCGCTTCGCTCGCTCAGGGTGTATCCGCCTACTTTGACTCCGTAAAGCGTTTTTCTACTTCTTTCCAATTCACCACATTCCAAAACGCCTTCAGGTAATCCGCCCGCTTGTTCTGATATTTCAGGTAATAAGCGTGTTCCCAGACATCCGCCGTGAGTATCGGAGTCTTTCCTTCGGTTATGGGATTGTCCTGATTGGCGGTCGTTACAATTTCGAGTTTTCCCTCGGCAATAAGCCAGACCCAGCCCGATCCGAAACGGGATAACCCGGCTTTTTCAAATTGCTGCTTGAATTCCCCGAAGCTTCCGAAAGCCTCGCTCAAGGCTTTCTTCAGGTCACCCGAAGGTTCGCCGCCATCCGGACCGATTACCTGCCAGAAAAAATTGTGATTGAGGTAGCCGCCGCCGTGGTTCCGGACCGCCATCCTGATATCCTCCGGGACCATATCGAGATCCGCGATGATTTCCTCCGCCGATTTTTCGAAAAGACCGGGGTGTTTTTCGATGGCCGCATTGAAATTGTCGGCGTATGCCCGGTGATGTCTGGAATAATGGATTTCCATCGTGCGGGCATCGATATGCGGCTCAAGCGCGTCGAAGGCGTAGGGAAGAACAGGGAGTTTGAAAGCCATAAAATAATTGATAATTGATAATTGATAATTGATAATGACGAATAGAAAGAACGTTAATTTTCAATTTTCAATTGTCAATTGTCAATTCCTATTCGCTTGATCAATGGCGACGATGCAGCTCTGGCATCATATGAATCCTGGGTCCACACCCATCCGGATGGTTCGCTTTGGCAATCCTTGGCATGGAAAAAATACCAGGAGGCACTGGGGCGGGAGGTGAGGATTTATGTCGCCGAAAAGAATCAAGAATCAAATGACAAGAATCAAGATTTTCGTCAAATCGCGGCTTCGGCTCTTGTAGTGATAGATAAAACGGCTGGAGGGTTTTCGACCTGGGAAATACCGAGAGGACCGCTATGGAGCGGGGAAGTAACCGCTCATTACACTCCACCGTCCTCACTCCGCCCTGCGGGGCACCTCTCTCCATTGCGATGGAGAGAGGAATCTCAGGCAAAATCAACGGAAGTCACCCTTCTCCACAGCAGTGGAGAAGGGGATGGGATGAGGACGGTGACGGGCAATGAACAATTAATCCAACATTTTCTCGAAACAATAATTGCGGATGCAAAAAAAGAAAGAGCTGTCGCGGTTTATTTTTCTCCTTTCGTTAATTCTCAATTCTCAATTACCTGCCCCTCAAAGCCTTGGCGAAGTGGGGTCAATTGTCAATTGTCCCCCCGTCATGTCCATGCCGAGGCGACGCGCATCATCGATCTAGCCATGTCCGAACAGGAAATACTGGGTCAAATGCATCCAAAAGGGAGGTACAACATTTCGCTTGCGTCGCGAAACGGAGTGACCGTGAGGCAAGGATCGACCAAAGATGTCGATTCTTTCTACGAGATGCTCAAATCAACCGCCAGACGTGACGGGTTTCAAATCTCGCAAAAATCGCATTACGCGCGTTTTCTGACCGACCTCGAGGGAAGCTTCATTCAGATCGCGGAAAAAGCCGGAAAACCGATTGCCGGGCTTATCGGAGTCATTTGGAACTCGGTCGGAATCTATTATTACGGCGCATCTTCTTACGGAGACCGTCAACTGATGGCTCCGTATCTGCTCCAGTGGGAAGCGATTCGATTTTGTAAATCAAAAGGATGTACCAAGTATGACTTGCTCGGGATAGAGCCGGCGGAAAAGCTACAAGCCAAACGGCTCTGGGCCGGCATAAGCGAATTCAAACGCAAGTTCGGCGGGACGG
>MFXU01000004.1 GCA_001788965.1 Candidatus Peribacteria bacterium RIFCSPHIGHO2_02_FULL_51_15
CTTCTCTCATACAAGATGAGACTGAACACATAGCCTCTTTCTCACGCAAGATGAGACTGAACGACCGGGGAAGTACAAGCTCCTTCCCCTATGGTCATGCGTTTCAACGATTCATTGCTTCAAAGCATCGGCAATCTCCAGTTGTTCGTCCAAGGCTCCCTCCCGATTACATTCGAGCCGCTCCTGAAAGAGGAACGTTCGGAGTGGGTCCGTGCGACGCTCGTCCGCTTCAAGTACGTGGTGTTGCTCCGACCAGAGAAACAGATTGTGCTGCGCTACATCACGAAGATTTCAGACCTCTCCCATGCTCAACTTGCACGGCACGTTGCCGCATACCGTGACGGAAAGCCTGTCCGTACACGGTATGTACGACATCGCTTCCCTCCGCGGTACACCGCTCATGATGCTGAACTTCTCGCGGCAACGGATAATGCACACGGACGATTGAACGGGAAGGCGATGCGGGAAATCTGTGCCGCGCAACATGCGGCAGGAGATCACCGCTTTCTCCGTCTTGCAAGAATCTCTCCAGCTCAGGTCTACCGGCTCCGACAACATCGGCGATACCGCGAGGAAGCACTCACGATCGAGAAGACAAAACCACGACAGACTCCGATTGGGGAACGAAGGAAGCCGGAGCCTGCCGGGGCTCCCGGCTTCCTTCGTGTGGATACTGTCCACCAAGGGGATTTCGGCAAGAACAAGGGCGTGTACCACATCAACCTTGTGGATGAAGTCACGCAGTGGGAGGTGATCGTTGCCGTGGAACAGATCAGCGAAGAGTGCGTGGAACCCGCCTTGGCAGAAGCATTTGGATTGTTCCCGTTCCGCATCAAGAACTTTCACTCCGACAACGGTGGCGAGTACATCAATGATGTTGTGCATCAATTCCTCGTGCGCTGGAAAGCGAAGCAGACAAAGGGCAGACCCCGTCACAGCAACGACAATGGACTCGCTGAAACGAAGAATGGAGCCATCATCCGCAAGCACATGGGTTACCGTCACATTCCGCAGCCCTACGCTTCTCGGATCAACGTCTTCTACAGCGAACACCTCATTCCGTACGTGAACTTTCACCGTCCCTGCGCCTTCCCGGAGATCACGACGCTTTCAAATGGGAAGAAGATCGTGAAGTACAAGGAGTACAAGACGCCGCTCAGGAAGCTTCTGTCTCTGGACAAACCGGAACAGTACCTCCGTTCCGGCATCACCCTCGATGATCTGCGCCGTCAGGCATCAGCAAAGCTACCGAATCAGGCAGCGGAAGACATGCAGGAAGCGAAGAGAAACCTCTTCTCAATCATCCCGCCTCCTCAGAATGGTATGATGTGATCATTCCCCGGTCGTTCAGTCTCATTATTGGATGAGAAAAGACTGTAAAAACCTGGGGGTTATTTAGATTTCAGATGGATCGCAGATCATTCTGAAAATGTGGGGAGATTTTTTAGAATAATCATTATTTTGTTTTCATTTTTATTGCAACTTAAACTTTCGGATTGATCCTGGTCGACCTGATGCAACTTAACCAAGTACATCACGGCGTACTCCGCAGACGAAGCCGGATGGTCGTCCTTATACGAAAAAATCCGAACCGAGTTGCGGGGCTGCGGCTGATTTTGCTGCCCCCCGCAGCCGCAGCCCCGCCCACTGCCGCCCGGCGATTTCCGCTCCTACGACGTCATGAAAGGACTCATCCAATCGGAATTTCCGATCTTCCAGAAAGGCACCACAGAATACTACGCCCACAATAAATGACCCTCCCGACTACCTCGCTTGCGCGAGCAGAGCCCAGGGGTGGAGAAAAAGTCTTCGATGGTCGGGGTGCAGGGACTCGAACCCTGGGTCTCCAGACCCCCAGCCTGGCGCTTTACCAACTAAGCTACACCCCGACTCTGTAAGCTTACCTTTATCTAAAAATTCAATAAAGCCTACGGCGTCGTTCTCGGGCGATCTGTTTTGAAAAGAGTCCGCGGCCGAGGTTGTTGTCGGGCTTCGACCGCGGACTATTGATGCGGAGGAACCTCCGCAGGATGTGCGTTTTTCCAAGGCATTAGAAATGTTCTGCTAATGCCCTTAGACCCATCACCAGGAAGGTCAACGGGATGCACGATCCGACCAATAAAAGAAGTCTGATCCGCATTTCCCGTCTCACCGTCCAGGCGTATCCCAACCCCCCGATACCCGTAACGGATATCGCAAGGGTCAAATAATCCATTGCCAAGAAGAAGTGATTCAAGGCCTCAACCTCCTTTTGAATGAACAGGGTTAAACCAAAAACGCCAACATACATTACACTTTTTATCCGATATCGCAAGTTATTGACCGATTTTCAATTTCCTTTCACGACGATAGCAACTTGCGCTCCATTTTCCACGTCCCCCCCGTTCCAATCGTGCATCGCCTCCAGCAAACGCTCCCAGGTATAAACAAACTGCTCCCCGCGCCTGGTACCGGGGTCGTTCATGATCGCATAACCGTCTAAAGTAAACCCTCTCAGAACCAGCATGTGGTAATCCGGTCCGGGTCTTTGAAAATATGGATTATCCAGTTCTCTCCCGGCTGCCGGAACGATTATCAAAGCCCCGCCCAGTAATTCTCTCTCAAGCCGCTCTCTGTCCGGATTTCGGATCAGATCCAACGTCAGATCCGGAGCCTCGCTTCGAATCAATGTCATCACCTGGAGGGCAGTATCGTCGACCGGAAAACCGAGCGCCGAATTTTTTTCGACCAGCGCTTTTATTTCCCTGTCGGCCTCTTCCGGCGATATGAATTTTTCTCCCCGGAAATATTTCAAAACCATCAGCACGCTGGCCTCCTCGCAGGCTTCCTCGTGCAATTCATCCCAGATCTGTAGCGGCGCCTGGGAGGTGAAAGGAACATTCCAATTTACAGCGGAAGTATTCTTATCCGAAGAAGGATCAGATGAAGAAAACTTTGAAGAAGCTGATGAGACGGGTTTGATCCGCACAATATTCAGTTCTTTTGCGGGCGGTATCACCACGTTCTGCCTTTCTCTTTTCTCCAGATATCTTTCAAAACGGTCGGCAATTTTTGGAAAAACCAAAACAAGTCCCGTTACAAAAATAATGACTGTCGCGCTGATGATTTTTCTTCTTTCCATTTACGGATTATACCCGCTTCTTCGCCCGGGCATGGACAATTGAAGCAAAAAATCCCAGCAGCGTCACGGTCATGAAACCGGCCGACTCCGGCCCGGATTTGGTCAGTTTTCGGGATTTTTTCAATTTATCGTTCTGACTGGAGAAAGACACCGATGTCCCGGAAGAGGCAAATCCGACGCCTAAAGAGCCGGTTTGGGCGATAGGACGACCGGCTTTCGTCCCTCTCAGATAATCAACGATGCTTCCGGTTTGTTTGAAAGTGCCTGCCAATTGACGGGGGGCATCCTGAAACAGAAAAGCCTGGATACGCGGATTCCATGATTTGGCCTCGGTGAAAACAGCTCCGACGGTAAAGGCGGTCAAAAGAAGCGAAAGAAAAGTGACGCGAAACGCGCTTCTCCGGATGACATGGACCGAGAAAATTATCAGAAACGTTATACCCAGAGCGACCAGCGGCCAGGACCACAAAAAGAGGAATCCCAGCTGCAGGATATGGACGGACTTGAATCTGGGTCCGAAAAATTCAAGTAGTATCCAGAGCAGGAATATTCCGGCCGGGAACCAGTGCATCAGGCGGAATTCATAATCGGCGCGGTTGGCCTTCAGTGTCGGCTGGAACAAAAGGGGGTATACGAGGGAAATACCGAAAAGCACAGCCCAGGGAACGAGTCCTTTCGGAGATGAAGGTAAAACCGATGCCGCGACCCCCGTAGCGCATATAACAATGCTCATCAGCAGCATCAAAGCCGTCTCTAAAGAGTGCTTCAGTGGCACAGGATCGGAGATTTTCCACTACTTGGTCAGGTGTGTCAATAGTGGTTTCTTCTCGGCAAATACTTCTCCCGCTCGTCAACCACCTGCACGCGCTTAAGTACCGTGTAATGGCGGCGGCGGAACTGGAGAAGCTGAAAGAACAAATACAAAAAGAAAGACACAAACCAGAAGATCCAAAGTAACCGCATCGCAAGGAACTGTATTTCTTCCACCCGGCTTACGATCAGGAAAAGCGCCACCACTGCGAACCAAAAAAGCGATCTCGACCAGCTGGCGCTCAGGTTTCGGGTAACCGGATTTTTTAGCCTGGTGCGCCAGAAACGGATCATGAAAGACAAAACTATCATGACGAGAAAAAGTATGATCGCTGCTTTGATCTTCGGGTCGCCGTAGTTCCAACCGGCCGGATTCGGCCAAATCCAGTAAACGAGGAATTGCTTCATGTGGGGAGAATAAAGGATTAGGGCTGAAAGAGTCAAAAAAGAGGTTCCTTCGGTCAATTCCCATTCGATTTCCCTTTAAATATCTTCCACGCCTCATCTACAATCTTATTATGATCAAATGCCAGCTTCAGATCTTGCCAATCCCGAACCACCTCCACTTCACGCGCATCGTCGCCGGCTTTTTGCTCGCCTGATACCGACCCGGCCAAAAAAGCGACTGTGACCGTGTGGCCCCGGGGATCCCGGTCCGGCTCGGAATAAACGCCGATCAGCTCCAGTTCCGAAATATCAAGCCCGGTCTCCTCCTTTACTTCTCTCGTGCAGGCCTGTTCCACGGTTTCACCGTATTCCACAAAACCACCCGGCAAAGCGCAGGAACCTTCAAAAGGATATTTGTCCCGTTTGATCAGTACCAGTCCCCCGTCTTTGAATATCACGCAGTCCGCCGTCAATTTAGGAGACTTGTAGATCATAGCTAAAAGCCAAATGCCAACTGCTAATTGCCGATAGTTTTCTGGGATTTCTTCTTTTGATTCCCGAACCTGGCTACAACCGACTCCAGATCGCCTTTCAGTTTCCTCTGAAAAATCGTGGTCGAAGGCCGGACCAGCAAATATATGAGGAAGCCGATCATTGGCAGCGCGGCGACGAGAACGATGCAAATAATCTGGAATAAAAAATAGTCGGTGCGCAGCATTATGTCCCTGGTCGCAAACACGACCAGATACACCACGAGGAATCCGCATCCGAGGAGAACAGCCTGGATAAAAAACACAGTAGGATTTGCGGAAAAAAATGCGCTGATATTTCCGGGCAGAGTCGAAAAGAAATTCACGGGATGAAAGGAAAAATAAATAAAATCAGAGATAGGGATATTTTCTTCTGTGTACCACCACATAAACGACCGTCGTCAGGAGCGCCAGGATCGCCAGCACCTGGCTGAATCTCAGCTGATACTGCACGAGATCGATCCACGGCCGGGCGACCACATAACCAATCGTCAGAATTCCGACCACTCCGCCGTAAATAAGATTCACCCGCTCGGACAGCCGGTTTTCAAACATGGCCAGCAGTCCCAGACTCGCAATAAGCGAACCGAGGAAAACAAAATCCGTTATCAATGCGAATACCGGTATGCCGAAATCTCCGCGCATAAATTCGAAAAGGAAAACCGCGACGGAAGCCGCGACTATGCCGAGAAGAGTTTCGGCTCCGGCCCGTTTTGAATACCTGCGTATCATCAGCAGAACAAAAGTCAGCGCCAGATAAAACGCGGCGTAATAAAGCTGAACCGGGTGTATCGGCACGGCATAACGGACGTTGAACGTATCCACCGTGACCGCCCACGGGACATTGGTCGGCTTGCCGTAAGCCTGGGAAGCGAGAAACATCCCGATCCAGTCGAAGGTCAGGCCGAAAGTGGTCGCCGGCAGCAAAACGTCAAGCCATTGCAAAAAAGTCGCCCGCTGTGTCCGGGTGGCGAAGAAAAGTACGACAGCCACGCCCATCGCTCCCCCGAAGAAACTGAAATTTCCGTCCCATAAAATAAAGACCGCAAACCAATTCTTCAGATATGACTGGTAATCGCCCAGGATCGCCATGATCCTGCCCGTCAATATGAATGCGACCAAATGGTAACGTCCGAAATCCTTGATGCTCTGTACGCTCAGATTCGCGGACGCCGCAAGCCGGAGAAAAAATTCAATCGAGATCCAGACGCCCAAAAGCAGAAAAACCAAACGCATCCAAATAATCATCGGCCCGATTTCGAAGGATTCAAACATCGGAACTTAGGATAGCACATTGAGCGCTACTTACGTTTAATTTTTTTTCGGGGTTTTACTGCAATGTTATACCACTTCGCGTTTAAAACGTTCTTAATCAGAAGCGCTGGCGGTATGGAGTTCTTGGCTTGAGTAAACGCTACGCGGTACGAGATGATGCCGTTACGAATGACCGATTAGTTATGTTTTAAATGCAAAATGGTATTAAATTGCTAAATTGTTAAATTGTTCGCCGGCCTTCGCCAATTTCAACTCTGCTATCCTCTTTGAAGGCTACGGTCAGCAAGCAAGCGAAACGCGCGATAGTGCGTGCAAACAATTTAGCAATTTAGCCATTTAGCAATTTTCATAATTCAATCGAAGCTTGCCTCCAGCTTCCGTTCTTTGATTTCTTCCACCGTCTTCATAATAAATTCCCCGAGCGGAACCGTCACTTGCTTTTTGGTCTTCACATTTCTTACCGTAACGGTTTTTTCCGCCGCCTCGCGGTCACCGACGACAACCAGGTAAGGAATCTTCATTGTTTCCCCTTCTCTGATCCGTTTGCCCAAAGATTCGGCGCTGGTTTTTAGATCTACGCGGATCGAATTTTCTTTGAGTTTCAGGGCGATTTCCGTCGAATATTTTTCATGCGTCGCGGCTACGGGCAGTACTGCAACCTGCACCGGAGAGAGCCACAGCGGAAAGAGTCCGGCAAATTGCTCGATCAAAAAACCGATCAAACGCTCATGAGTCGAAAGCGGCGCCCGGTGAATACAGATGGGAACTTTCTCAGATCCGTCCTTGTCGATGTATTTGAGTCCCAGCTTGCCCGGCACGTCGAAGTCGACCTGATTTGTCGCCAGTGTGAATTCCCGGCCGATGGCGCTCCAGACTTCGACATCTATTTTCGGTCCGTAAAACGCGGCTTCGTTCGGCACTTCGATGAATTCGATTCCGGATTCTTTCATCGCGCGGCGAACCATGTCTTCCGTCTTCAGCCAGAGCTTGCGGTTATCGACATATTTTTTTCCGAGCTCTTTCGGGTCATGCAAAGAGAGCCGCATTACGTATTTCTTTATTCCGAAAAGATCGAAATATTCCAGATACATTTTCATAACTCCGATGAATTCTTCCTCAAACTGTTCCTCGGTTACGTACATGTGCGCATCATTCATGTTCATCGACCGGACACGCATCAGCCCAAAAAGCGCGCCTGAATCCTCATAACGGTAACAATGTCCATATTCAGCGAGACGCATCGGCATGTCACGGTAACTACGAAGCTGCGAAGCGAAAATCTGATGATGATGCGGGCAATTCATCGGCTTCAAAAAATATTCACCTTCCTCCTTATCGAGTTTCATTGGCGGGAACATGCTTTGTTTGTAATGCGCCAGATGTCCGGTCTTCTCATAAAGCTTGCCCTTGGCGATATGCGGCGTGCGAACGCGCAGATAACCGGCAGCTTCTTCGGTTTCTTTGGCGAGTTTCTCGATCTCATCGGCGATGATGGTTCCGCGAGGCGTCCAGAGCGGCAAACCCGGCCCTACGTCTTCCGAAAAAATAAACAAATCCAGCTCCTTTCCGAGTTTCCGGTGATCCCGTTTTTTGGCCTCTTCGAGCATTTTCAGATGATTCTCCAGCTCGGTTTTTGAACCGAACGCCGCGACATACACCCGGGTCAGCTGTTCACGCTTCTCATCCCCGCGCCAGTATGCGCCGGCCAAACTCATGACTTTGAAAGCGTCGACCGGAATTTCCTTCAAATTTCCCACATGCCCCCCGCGGCAAAGATCGACGAAAGTTTCTTCGCCTTTCGGTCCGGTGTTCACGTAATGCGTTACCTCTTTCACTTTCTCTTCCTTTTCCAAATCTTCCACCAATTCAACTTTGAATTTCTGTTTATGCTTTCGCCAGAATTTTTTGGCTTCGGCCACAGTCAGTTCTTCTTTTCTGAAAGTCTGACCCTGGTGAATGATCTTCCGCATCTCTTTCTCAATCTTCGGCAAATCGTCTTCGGAGATAGGCTCGGGGAAAAGAAAATCGTAATAACATCCGTCCTCGATTGGCGGTCCGATACTGATTAGCGTTCCGGGCCACAGATTCTGCACGGCTTGCGCAAGGACATGCGCGAGGGAATGCCGGAGCCGATATAAATCGTCAATTTTTTCCATGGATTAATCATACATTATTGTTAAATTGCTAAATTGTTAAATTGTTTGCATGCATGAAACAGGCGTTTCGCTTGCGAACAATTTAACAATATAACAATTTAGCAATTTATCAGGCCGCCAACCCCACCTCCCGCTCAATAGTCCTCAGCTCCCTAAGCAATTGTGCGTCTTCCTGGATCTTGTTCTCGATCTTCCCCACCGCATGCATGACGGTCGTGTGATCCCGGTTGGAGAAGGTCTCGCCCAGCCGGACGAAACTCATCCGGAGGAATTTCTTGCCCATATACATGGCAATATGCCGCGGAATCAACACCTCCCGGACCCGCGACTGCCCCAGCATGTCCTGAACCGAAACCGAGAAATAACTGCTGACCCCCTCGAGCACGTCCTGAAAAGAAACTGCATGCTTGGCCGGCGGCTCAAAGCCGACTTGGCCGGCCAGCGCCGGATCGTCCGCCACCAGCTTCTGCATGATATCGGCGATGGATTTCACGGTCGGAACGAAATGCTCAAGCTCATATTGGGCCACCGCCTGCATCAGAATGCCTTCCAGCTGCCGGACGCTCTTGGTCGCGTACTGCGCTATGTAATTCAAAACTTTTTCATCCAGGAGCAGTCCGTATTCCTTGGCCTTCTCGGAAAGGATGGCGTGGCGCGTCTCATAATCCGGCTGGCTCAAATCGGCGATCATCCCGCGCTCGAAGCGCGACACCAGCCGGTCCTGGAGGATTGTAAGCTCGCGCGGCGGACGGTCGGAGCTGATGATGATCTGTTTGCGTTCCTCGATGAGAGTGTTGAACGTGTGGAAAAGTTCCTCCTGTGTGCGGTCCTTGTTTGCCAGAAACTGGACGTCATCGATTATCATCACGTCTAACTCGCGGTAACGGCGCCGGAACTGCTCCATCTTCTGATGCTGGATGGCCTCTATCACCTGGTTCGTAAAATCTTCGGTAGTGGTATACAGCACGGTCGCGCCGGGCTGGTTTCTGAGTATTGCATTGCCGGTACCCTGCAAAAGATGTGTTTTCCCGAGACCTACCCCGCCATAAAGGAACAGCGGGTTGTATTTTCCGCCAGGCTGTGAAGCTACCGCGCAACAGGCGGCATGTGCCAGCCGGTTATTGGGTCCGACTACGAAATTTTCCAGAGTGTATCTGGAGTTCAGTATTTTGCTTACCAGGCCCTCGGCCAGTTTTATTTCACCTTTGTTCGGCAACTTGCGTCCGCGTTTTTTTTCCGGAAAATGTTCGAGTAGCTTGAGCGTACGGGCCAGATCATCTTTGAGTCCGACATCTACCTGATACACGACCTGCTCGATCGTGGGATCCGTTTCTTTCAATGCTTCCAGGGTGAGTCCGCGATAATGCTCCAGATGCCAATTTAGAAACATGGGTAGCGGCAAACCGATAATCACCGTCTTTTCTTCACGACCCAGCACGGTCGTGTCTTTAAACCAGGTTATGAACTGCCCGCGCGGTAACCCGCGCTCGATTTTCTCCAGAACCTTCAGCCACAGATCGAGGTCGACAGAGGAGGTCATTTTAAAAAAGGTTAATCACATCATTAAACGTTATGATCAAAATCAATATGATCAGCAGGAAAAAGCCGACGGCGTTTGTAATCAGTTCAAATCGCTGGTTTAGCGGCCGCCGCATCATCACTTCCACGAATACGAAGAGCAGACGCCCGCCGTCGAGCGAGGGCAGCGGCAGGACATTCAGTATCGCCAGGCTCAGGCTCAGAAGCGCCACCAACCGGAGGTAAGTCATGAACCCTTCCTGCACCGAGCTGTAGGTCAGAACCGCTATCCCGACAATACCGGTGATTCCCTCCGGCACATGCCCTTTGGTCGCCAGTGTCTGGATCAGATTTCCTATCCCACGGACGGTTTGGACGGTCATAAACTGCGTTTCTTTCAGCGCCAAGGGGATAGCCTGGCTGATGGGCCGTACCGGGCCGGAGAGCTCGGCGGCAAAAGGCGAGATGGCTATGCCGGCTTTTTCATCTTTCAGCACGACCTTCACATCCCTTATTTTCTTGTCCTTGCCTTCCATCAGAGTATAAGTGACTTCCTTTTTTCCGCGCTGGAAAGCCAGCACGTCGTCCGGTCGTTTAACTTCGATCCCGTTCACCGCTTTGATCGCGCTGTCTTTCACTACCCCCGCCCTGGCCGCCGGACTATCGGGCAGGACTTCGGTGATGTATACGCCCGTCTCGAGAAACACTTCACCCCGGGCCGCGGCATTTTCCAGTTGTTCGATCGACGTGTAATAGCTCGGAACCCATTGTCCGATTGAAAAACCGGCTGTAAGCAGCGCGAATGCCAAGATAAAATTCATGGCTACCCCCCCGAGCAGTATGCAAGTCCGCGCAAAAGGACTGGAACCGGCAAAACTGCCCTTTTCGAATCTCTTCAATATGTTTATTTCATTCTCGCCTTTAAGCCTTACAAATCCACCGAACGGCACCCAGTTCAACGTAAACAGCGTTTTTCCGATTCTGAACAAAACCCTGGCTTTTGGCGGGAGACCGAAACCGAATTCCTCCACTTCCACGCCGAAAAACCTGGCCAAACCGTAATGTCCCAGCTCATGAATTATTATCAAAAGCGTAAGCAGTAATATGAAGGCCACAATTGAAACCAAAATATCCATGAAATTTACAGGCAAATCGGAACTTACCAGTACTGTGTAAAACTAAATAGTTTTCCACACCCACTTTCGCTTGCGGTCTACTTAGAAGAAGTAGCTGGTATTAAGATGAAAAATAAAGCGCTCACAATACTATTCAGCCTGCCCCTTATTCTTCATCAAACACAAACTTAATTCTCTCAAATTCAATGTCCTCTCTGCGGCCATGCCCAATTCGTCGGAAGTGCGTTTATGGCCTACAGCATTCCAGGGTGCGACTTGTTCCACATCCGGCATTAATTCTGAGAGACCGGCAATGATTGCAGCGGTTAACCTGCTTATTCTATTCTGTGCGGATCCCTGTACAGTTGCCCTTATGCTATGAAGCGATTTTATCAATCTGACCGCGATTGCTCTTTCTCTGGATTCTCTTGATAAAGACTCTTCCGATCCGGGGAAAAACTCGCTCAAGGGTATTCGCCCCAGCGCCTCTCCCCACCGCCGAATATCGGTAATTCGCAAATCCGTTGATGGGTCTTCTTGAGCGCGTAGATCACTCAGTGACAAACCATGACCTAACATGTGTTTGGCAACGGTTCGTAAAGTGAAGCCCTCCCTTCTCCTTACAGCATTAATTTGATGCAATTTCTCCGGATCAAAGACAATTTTTTGTAGGATACCTATTGATTCAACCTGCTCCAACCGTGGTCCGTCTGACTCCCTAACAATGTCCATCAGATCCGGACGTAATTCCAAAAGATTTTGTATACACCTGTGAGAATAGGTTTGGATCTGTTTGTCCGGAGTTGAAGAATGAATACTTAAAACCATTTTCATCCATCGAGCCAACATCAATCGATGTGCAGATATCCTCTCCTTGGGAGGAGCCGCATCGTCAATTATGAGTTCGGGGACATCGACATCAAGCAAAGCTGCCCACCGATACAAAGCGGAAAGTAAAAGATCCGAGGTAGCACGCTGTTGTTGGCGTACAGAACCAACGTCGTCGATTCCCATTCTCTCCGCTGCAGTACGCAGCGAAATACCCTCGGATAAACGTATCTCACTAATCCTGTTCAAGCCCGTAGACAAATTTTCACTCGCTGCATGTACCGCCAGATCTTCCTGAGACGTATTTCCGGAACAAGGAATGTGAGTTGACATAGTCTCTTTATATTTCTTAATTAAGTTTAAGTCAAATTTATAGACAGTGAACGACCAGTGAACTTTCCGCCAGAATAGAACGCTCTCTTCTGGAGAGAACGCCTACAAATCTCAATGGTGGTGCCTGCTGGACGAAATTATAACCGATTTGGGGCGTGGCGGCTGATTTTGCTTCGCACCCCCCCACAGCCGCCGCGCCGCCCGTTGAAGTGCCGTTTCCGCCTGCCCTTCCGTAGCCCCGAAGGGGCGAAGGAGGGTGACGATTTGTAACCGCTCTTTTGCCACAAAACTGCGGGTTTTTCGATTTGACATTATCCATAACCTGTGTATTATTAGCACAATTTCCCCAACCATTCATGAATTCTGTAACGCCTGAAACAAGAGAGCGCCTTGGATCCAATGATCTACCTGGTAGTGGCACAGTCGAGGTTACAGGGGCAAGCAATGTGGAAGGTATGCGCTCTCAGCTGCATGTTTCCGTTTTAGGTGTATCGGATCCAAATCAAAACGATGGTGCGAACCCTGCAGAATCAACTGCATTGCAATCTTTCGAATTCACACCAAAAATGGCTGATGAAGCCATCGCTGCGCTCAGAGCAGAGTTTGATAAAGGCGCACAAGGTGCGAAAGAGGCGGGATACCTTGTACAGGAAGGAATCGCTTTTTCTGCCGTCGAAGCGAAGTTACGAGCAGCAGAAAACAAACCAGTGCTCGTATCGCTCTACAGGATGGTTCAGGCCGGTTCCCGGCCTGCCGTTGTCTGCGCAGAAAATGGAAGGTATTGCATCGCAGAGACATTCGGTCGGACACTGGCAGCACGTGCAAACTGCGTGTACGACAAAGAGGCAGAAGATAGAGTCGGACGTGATAATTGCAACGGAAATGCTGTCGATCAGGCGAAGGAGATGGGAGTTCCTCTCATGGAGAGAAGCATTGCTGATGCACATCTCACTCGATTCCCAGACGCAGATCAGTATTGCTACGACTACATTCAGGCAGCGGAAGACGAACTAAAAGACGGTTTCGCCCCTTGCGTCTGTCGCGGCGGCGGTAAGGCGGTCGTGGTCCTGTACGTCGCCCGCGACCACGACGACGACCTTCAGGGTTGGCGTGGCGCGCTATGGGTTTGATTCTTTGAACTTTAGTCTTTGTACTCTTTTTTTCTTTGTCCTTTAGACCGCCGTTAGGCGGTCTTCCGTTTTAAATTTTCTTTGGTACTCTCCGGGGAGAGTGGCCCGGGGCCGAAGGCCGAGGACCACCCCTCGACCGTGAGTTCGGGTTCGAACGGTGAGTGAGCCCCGCGCATGCGGGGCGAGTCGAATGGTGGGCAGTCTTACAGGATGCTAGAACTGCGGTTAGAACTATGGCCGCGCCACGTGAGAGCGTCCAAGAAGCCACGTAAAACGGCTGCGCCGTCACGTGGCACGTAAAAATCGCTGCGCTCTTTTACGTGGTGGGCAATACTGGACTCGAACCAGTGACCTCCACAATGTCAATGTGGCGCTCTAACCATCTGAGCTAATTGCCCGAAACATGCGGATAGAAAAGAACAATTGCCTATCTCGCGTTGCCTTCTTAACTTAAACAAGAAGGTTCCCAAAGCAATGAGGCAACTTGCGAAAGTGTAGCATCGATTAATGTTGAGATCTATGCAGGTTGCTCAGTAATAATCACGACGAAGCGGGGGCAAAGGAGGAATATGAAATACTTGTGCCGAAAGTCATCAACCAGATGCGCAAAACCGGCGACTGGGGTCGGTATCTGGATCCGATTTTGTCGCTGATGGGTTACAACGAAACACTGGCTCAGGAATATTTCCCGTCTCTTGAATCCGAAATACGCGGAAAAAACTGGAATTGGTTCACTACCGAAAACGAACCGAAAATAAAAGCGACTACCCGGGTTCCGGAAAACATAAACGAAGTCGATGAAACAATCTGCAACGAAATTTTCGCCTGCCGGGCGACGGGCAAAGCCTACAAAATACTTCTCCAGGAACTTAAATTTTATAAATTGATGAGCCTGCCGCTGCCAAGTAGATGCCCCGAGGAGCGGCATAAAGAGCGCTTGAATAAGCGCAATCCCCGGAAGCTGTGGCCCAGGACATGCTCAAATTGCGGTGTGCGGATCGAAACCAACTTCGAGCCACATAGAACCGAAAAAGTGCTTTGTGAAAATTGCTATCTGAAGCAGATTTACTGAGACGCAAAAAAAACAAAACGCGCAACAACAATTTTCAATTCTCAATTCTCTTTAGGCTTGGGGTACCATGCTTCCCAATGCTTTCACGACTCCTGGACATCTTTTTCCCGCGCCATTCCCTTACCGGCACCGAAGGCGGCTGGATAACCGAATCGGAACGAAGATCGATGCGGACTTTCCCGGTCCGGCTGCATAAGGAAATACTCAGGAAAAGAGATCTAAAGAATCTGGATTGCCTGATAGCCGCCGGAAGCTACAGCGAGTCCCCTCTTCTCAGGAAAGCCATTCACTCGTTCAAGTACTTGAGAATCAAAGACCTGGGAAAAGAGTTGGCGGACAAAATAGCCTCCGCCCTCCCTGGTCTTTTAACTCTCCCGGATAAATTTAATCCAAAATTAAATTCTCAATTGCCTGCCCCTCCGAAGTCCGCCACAGCGGACGAAGGGGGATCAATTATCAATTCCCTGCTCACCGAAGCTCTGGCGAAGGCGGGTCAATTACGCCCCGTCCTCTGCCCCGTTCCCCTCCATTGGACCCGCAAATTTCACCGCGGATTCAACCAGGCAGAGGTCATCGCGCAAAGTTTAAGCGCAAAAACCGGCTGGCCGGTGATTCAGCTTTTGAAACGGTCAAAACCCACCGGACATCAGGCATTTCGAACCCGCACCGAAAGATTTGAAGCGATGCAGGACGTCTTTGTTTCCATTGCCAAGAGTCAGACTCCGCTCTGCGTGCTGTTGATCGACGATGTATTTACCACCGGAGCCACGATGGACAGCTGTGCGAAAGCGCTGAAGAGGGCAGGGGTTAAATTCGTTGCAGGTTTGGTTGCAGCACACGGATAAAGCAGGAAAATTGCTCACCGTGGCCGCGGAGGGCCGCTGCTGATCTGAATTTAATTTATTCCACCCAGCAGCACCCCTCCGTGGGTGCGGCGGCTTAAACTCGACAATTGCGCTCTGGAACTCAAAAAAGCGGGAGCGAAATATGTGGCGGGATTGGTGGTGGCACACGGATAAAAACAAATTGTTAAATTGATAAATTGTTAAATTGCTTGCATGCAACAACGCGCGTTTCGCTTGCTTGCCGGACAGAGCTCTTCATCAAACAGAGCTTTAACCACTATTGAGCGAAGGCTGGCGAACAATTTAGCCATTTAACAATTTAACAATTTGGCAAGATGGGCCGAAAGCAAAAACCGGCTTTTTGTGGTAGAATAACAAGATTTATGAACACAAACACACAACCTCTACTGGAGTGGCGGGCTCCGGCGCGGATCAATCATGAAAAAAGCGACCGGTGGTATCTGGTCAGCGGAATTATCTGCGCGATTTTCGTTGTTTACGGGATTCTCACCGGCGCCTGGACCATGAGCATCACATTCGGAATGATCGCCGGTCTGTATTTCTATGTCCGGAATCTCGACCACCCGCTGCACTATATCCGGATCTTCGAAGGCGGTATCGAGTTCGACGGCTTGTATTACATCTGGCCTGATTTCAAACATTTCTGGATACTTGACGGCAAAACATATCACGAACTTCATGTCGAGCCGATAAAAGGCCTCCGCGCCGACATCGTGATACTCACCGACCAGATAGATCCATTTGAACTGCGGGATGTGTTGAACCAATTCATTCCCCAGATCGCACATAAACGTGAAAGATTACTTGACGCCATTATCCGTTTTTGTAAACTATAGATGCTGCGCTGGCTTCCCTTCGCGCGCTTTGCCATCCCCCACTCTCCTGAAAAGGAGCAGCGGCTGGTCGCGTTTTCGATAAACGACAAAAATCCTACAAACAAAGGAACAGAAGAACCCGCTGAATCTGAAGGAACAGAAAGCCGCCCGCAAACATCAAATGCAACCGGAACAAACATCGATGCTGTAAGGAAAACATTGTTCAAAGTTGCTTTAAGAGATTTGGACCCGAGCTCTCCGGATCAAGTCGACCGCCTGTCCCAGGAATATTGGGATGTCCTGAAACCAAATATCGTAAAGTCCGAAAACGGCGCACCCGAGCTGGTCGAAGATTTGATCGGCAGGATGCGCAGCCAGATAATCTCCAAACACCTGGAAGAAGAGCCGTTTCTGCTCGAACTAGGGCGAATCGATACCGAGGAAATGCCGGAGGAAGACCAGGATGCTTTTGTAAAAAAACACGAAGTTTTGATCGACCGATATTTAAGCGGGGGAATACTGAATTCGCCGGCCCATCAAATAATAAATCTTCTGCAAGCGTTGTTTTCGGAAGCCGTTTCGAAGCTGAAACCGAAAGAAGAGCCGGCCGGTCCGCAGGCGTTTTTCCTTTTTGAAACCGGGAAGGACGTAAATGACCGCTACGAAAAAAGCGGAATCCAGTATCAATACGCCAAGCTCTATGTAAAAAACACGCTGGATCCGACGGATTATTACAAAGATGAATCTGAGTTTGATAAAGCTTTCGCCGAACCGATCGAGAAAAAATTAAACGAGATCATGGAAGGCAAACTTCGCTGCCCGAAAGCCTTCAAGCGCGGAAACAAACTTTATTTCAACCGCGACCTGGAGGAATACAGGGACGCGACGGTGGTCGACTCAAACACAGATCCACCGCTGACTGCAGGAAGGATCAACCGTGAACGGGCCATCACCCACGAATTGACCCATTACGAAATCGACCTGCCGTACCGTGGAGAATCCTTCATCAGGCAGGTTTTGGAACACATGAAAAAGACCGGCAAGTGGGAAGAGCTGAAAGAAGCCATCGACAAAGTCTACGCAAACAACATCGCGCGTGAAAATCTCGAATCGGACGCGGACTACGTCCACGAAGCGCTGACTTATTACCTCTCGGGAATCCGGCATCCATACGGTCCCGGCTTGCCGCAGGCGGTCTTCGAAATCATGTCCGGGATAGTGGATGGCAGCGATGATAATTTTAGAAAATTGATATCGAGTTTGGAACGGGATGTGCAAGAGCATGAAACCTTCATGGAAAACAAGTTTGATGAACAGCTGGATCTGGATCGTGAAAACCAGGATTTTGCCAACGCCGTACAAAACGATTCCGGTTACGATCCCGAACAAGTCCGCTTGGCCGAGAAAAAAGCCAGAGAAGAACTTGGTTACAAAGCGGATGTAATCCGCGCCGCCGAAGCCGGAGACGAAACTCCTCCCGAAAGCCCGGAGAATGGACTCGAAGACGGTGCCAAGACTCCGAAACAAAAACACGAGCCTGCGGCGCTGCTCGATAAAGTCGAAGATTTGAAAGATAAAAACGTGGTACTGAGAAATCTTCTGGAAAAGATCGAGAAACAGGGCATACCGCCCTCGATGGACCGCGCCATGTACGAAGCGGCGCGTGCCGGCGCCAACCGGATAGTCGCACAGAACCTGGAGGATCTGGACTATGCGTCATCGCTGCTTAATCCGCTCAAAAACTGGGAGTCCGGAAGTTCGATTGAAGAAAAGGCAAAACACTTACGTGAGCTCGGCCTCGAAAACGCCGATGAATATGAAAGGCTGGCCCGCCTGATACCGCCTGACCCAAAGGCCGAGGAAGCCGCTGACCGAGCCTCGGCCGGAAAGCGCGATAAAATCGCCGGATTTATAGAGGAAGCGCTGAAAGCAGTTGAGAAACCAATGGAAGACATATCGACTTTTGCCGACAACGCTGACAAGGAAGCTGAAAAACCGACCACCGTATTCGGAACTATAAAAAAAGGTCTTTTCGACAATGTTCATTGGTTAACTTTTTTCGATATCATAAAGATTTACTCGATTTTCAAAGAGTCGGTACTGGACAACTACCATAACCGGCAAAAGGTACGGACTTTCGACTTCGCCCAAAACTTTAATTTTTACAAACCGATACAGGAAACCATCAATAAACAAGCCCGCGCCGCCAACCAGGAGGAAACCCAGAAATACCTGGAATATCTGCAGAAGAAAGGCTGTACCTGCGACGAGCTGTTTGGCGAAGACGGCGAAGGAAATTCAGGACTGATCCGGCGGGTCGGCACAAATACCAACTACGCCAAAGCGGTGTTGGAGTATGCAGCCGATCATGCATGGTTGTATAAATTCAAGAAGAATGCCAGAGGCACATACGACGGACACGACGTCTATGGAATCGACTATGAAGGCATTTTCGGCAAGGAGGCGTTCCGCGAGTTGGTGCAGAAGAACGAAGCCGGAAAGAAGAAGGAATTCGATCGCGGTTATGAAAGAGTGGATAAAGATGCCGATATCCCGCCAATAATCGACGTAATGTTGGAGGAACTTGAAGAAAAGAACATCTTCGCAGTCGGAGGCCTGATGAAACGTCTCCAGGAAAAAGCTAAATTATCGCATAGTAACACATGGGCGCTTACCACATTGTTCGGCACCATGCGCGGCAAATACCTCCAAAACAAGACACCGGAAAAAGTGAGGGGGTTGCTAAACAGTCTGGACAAGGGGCTCATCGACTTCGTGTCGAACTTCACCATCGGCCAGTCAGCCTGGTCCATAACCTGGCTCAAAGTTCTGCGGCATTACATTGATCCATGGCGTAAGAATCCCGATGCTACCCCGTTCACCAACAACATCCTCACCAAGACGATTGATAGAATCGAGAGACGCATGGTGCATGATGGGACCGACAAGGAATTCCCCAACCGTAAGGACTTCGATGAGGCGGTCGCTTACGTCCTGTCAGGCAAAACCTTGAAACAGGGCGAAAGTATCGGTGGCCGTGTCATAACGAATAACATTAAGCCGATTTCCATCTTTGAAGATGAATTCACCGATTATAGAAACAAGTTCTTCGACACTGCAAGCACTTCCACGGAACCGACAAAAACGGATGATGACTTCTGGAATCCGAAAAACGGCGGTTCCGACGTGCTTCTGCTCGGAAGAATCCCGACAGCGCAAATCCTTGAGCGCAAGTCAACAGGCACCTTCGAATATCAAATCCAAGCCAGAGGTTATTTCGCACAGGTATTCAACCGCTTCGATGATCTTACAAAAGAAGCTAATCAAGCACCGGATGCTAGCAGCAAGGCAAGCATTTTGAAGGCAAGGGATAATTTTATTGCCGATATGCGGAAAAAATTATTCGATGAAAAAAACCGGGCCGGCTGGATATATGGAGGAGTTCTCGGGAATAATACGTCACTGAAGCAATTCCCCACCGAACAGGACACCATGGGCAGAATTATACTTGATGAATTGCTTAAAGTCGGCATCATTTCCTCAGAAATCCACGAGGAAATTAAGAGGAAGGCAGCAAATATTAAATAAGAAGAAGCTCACCCCGTACTCCCAAAACCGCCTCTGGTCTCCGCCCCGTGATCATCGACTTCTTTCCACTCCGCCCGGTCGATTCTTATGCCGCTGCCGCCAACCCCGTATGCCGCTCCAGTCGCGTGACGCGGGTCTTCAGTGAATCGATCCCATCTTTCGTCGCGCCGACGATATCATGCTTAAAGTTCTCCAGGAGCAGCCCCATCTGTTCCAAAATGCGGTATTCCATCGCACTCATGTCCGATTTCATCTCCGCCCGAAGATCCATAATATCCACCTTCGTCGCAGGATCGGAACGCCGGAATTTCTTCTTCGCGGGTTTTGTCATAGGACGCATTTTACGCGCAGTGGAAATGGTGTCAAAAAAAAATCTGCCTCAACCGGTGCTGCCGAACCCGCCCCGTGTCTCCGACCCGTGCGAAGAGACCTCTTTCCACTCCGCCCGGTCGATTTTGACGAAGAGCCCCTGCGCTATCCGCTCCCCTCTCTCGACCGTCACCGGATGATCGGTGGTGTTTTGAACCTGGACGAAAATCTCATCTTTTTCTCCATGGTAATCATGGTCGATTAGGCCGAGAGAATGCGGGCAAATCAGGCCTTTTTTCCGGGGCAGCGAAGAACGCGGCAATATCAGCAAAGCATAGCCATCCGGTACTTTTACAATCACGTTTCCCGGAACCAGACCGATGGATTTGGGCTCAATTATCGTGGTTTCACGAGTTATCAGATCAAAGGCCGCCGCCCCCCCGGTTTGGTATTGGGGTAGGGGCAAGGTGGAATCTATTCGTTGAATCTGAGCTTTCATTGCTAAATTGTTAAATTGCTAAATTGTTAACTTCAAATTCGTGAATTTTATGAGGGCATTGATTTCCTTTGGTAATTTCTGCGGCTCAGAAAGGATGTGTCTATAATGCTGTTCTGTAAGTAATTTCCTCTTTTTCGATTTTTGATTCCAATCAAGAGATTCCTTAACAGATCCAAAACTGTAACGATAGAAATTAACTTTGTCTTTTTTGCCATATCGGCCAAATCCTTCCGCGATATTGGCCGAAATAGAATCGACTGCTCTGACAAACTGCTTACCAACCGTATCCTTCGGAAAATAATCCCATTTTATAACCGCATCCCAAACAAAGTTTGAGAGATGAAAAGCCATTTTGTAAGCGCCAACATCATTAAGGGAAAGAAAAGTTTTTTCCATATCTAATTTTTTAAAATAACAATTTAGCAATTTAACAATTTAGTAATCGTAAAAGTGTGACAAAGCACCAAACTTACTTCCCGATCTTCTTCCTCATAAACGTCGGCACCTCCAGCTCTTCCTCGTTAAGTTGTTGTCCGGCGAGTTTGATCACGGCTTCGTCGGTACGCTCCATCTTTCCCGCGCCCTGCTCGTTGGCTTTCTTGAATGACGGCAGCGTCTTCAGCATCGGGACTGCGGAACCCGACATCATGTTGTCCTTTTTCTCCTCGAAACCGGTGGCTATTACGGTGCATTTTATCTGGCCGGTATAGGCGTCGTCTATCACTGCTCCGAAGATGATATTGGCCTCGGGATCGGCGGCTTCGGTGATGATCCTGGCGGCTTCGTCCACTTCAAACATGCTGAGATCGTTTCCGCCGGTGATATTGAACAGTATGCCTTTGGCCCCGCTGATAGAGAGCTCCAGAAGCGGGCTGTCGATGGCTGCGCGGGCAGCCTCGGCGGCGCGGCTGTCACCTGTCCCGTACCCTATGCCCATCAAAGCCGAACCGGCATCCTGCATGACCGAACGCACGTCGGCGAAGTCCACGTTCACAAGTCCGTGAACCGTGATCAGGCTGGCTATGCCCTCGATGCCGTGGCGGAGTATCTCATCCACGATCTGGAAAGCCTCGGTAAGCGGAGTGGTTTTGTCAATAAGGGACAAAATCTTGTCATTCGGTATGGTGATCAGCGTATCCACTTTTCCTTTCAACGCATCGAGGGCTTCCTCGGCCTGCTTGCGCCTCCTGAGACCCTCGAACGAAAACGGCCGGGTGACGACTCCAACTGTCAGGACGCCCATGCTCCGGGCCAGTTCGGCGATATACGGACCGGCGCCTGATCCCGTGCCTCCGCCAAGCCCGGCGGTGATGAAAACCAGATCCGCCCCTTCGATGGCTTTCTTGAGCTCCTCCGAGCTTTCCTTGGCCGCCTGCAAACCTATGTCGGGATTGGCCCCCGCACCGAGACCCCGGGTCGTACCCCGACCGATATTGACCTTTGTCTGCGCGGGGCTGTGAAACAGCGCCTGGGCATCGGTATTCACCGCAATGAATTCAACGCCCACCACTTTCCCGGTTATCATCCGCGCAACGGCGTTTGATCCCCCGCCTCCGATACCTATCACACGGATAACGGCGTTCGGCGTGCTGTCCGGTCGTACCTCCTGATATGCCGCGGACTTCGCCGTGTCATCGAATGCGGCACCTGACTGACCCGAACTTCTGGAACTGAAAAGCCCTCCCCCGGAATTCGAGGATGATCCTTTTGAGCCGGAGAAAAGCGAGCGGAGCGTATCTGACATGGGAATGGGGGGAACAGGGGGGGTGGTTTTGATTAATCAGGGAAGCAGATTTTTGAACCAGGAGCCGACATGGCCGAAAGCGCGCCGGACGTCGAAATTCGCCATCGAAAAACTGCTCCGGCGCTGACCTTCGCGGACTCCCCAGAGAAGCGTGCCGAGCGCCGTGGCGTACGCCGGATCGTCCACCTTTTCTATAACGCCTCCGATATCGACCGGGAAACCCATTTGCACGGGCAGCCCCAGCACTTCTCTGGCGATATCCAAAACGCCGGGTGCTTTGACCGCCGCTCCGGTGAGTAACGCGCCCGCGGGGAGGAGCCCGTCGCGGCCGATTCTCTTCAGCTCTTCTTTTACCAGGGAGAATATTTCGTAATACCGAGCCTGCATGATTTCAGCCATGTATTTCTTGCTGACTGTTTGGGTATCCATTTTTGAGACGGTGGACAGGTCTATCATCTCGCGTTCCTGTATTTCCGCAGGCAAAACCGATCCGTATTCGATTTTAATTTTTTCCGCCGTGTCGATCGAAGTCCGGAGCCCGATGGCTATATCGTTCGTTACGTTTTCACCGCCGACCGGCAGGCTGACGGAGTGCAGGATAGTGCCTTCCTCGAACACCGCGACACTCGTCGAGCCGGCGCCGACATCGATCGTCACTACTCCGAGTTCTTTCTGCCGCTTGGTCAAAACCGCTTCGGAGATAGCGATAGTCGCCGGGACCAAAGCATCGATATCCACCCCGGCCTGGTCGATGCACTTTTCCATGTTTTTCACATGCTGTATCTGGCCGGTGATGATGTGCGCTTCCACCTCGAGCCGTATCCCTGTCATGCCCACCGGATTTTTTATGCCGCGCTGTTCGTCCACCGCGTAGGACTTTGGTTCGATGTGAAGGATGCTCCGGTTACTGGGAATACTGACCGCCTGCGCGGCTTCCAAAACTCTGGCCACGTCTTCCACCGTTATTTCGCTCCCCGAGATGGCTATCACTCCCCGGCTGTCGAAAGCTTCGATATGCGAACCGCTCATCCCGACGAACACATGATTTATCGGGACGCCGGCCATTCTTTCGGCATCCTCCAAGGATGAAATGATATTGTGGATAGTTTCCTCGATATCGATGACATGTCCCTTGCGCATCCCCAGCGAAGGCGACAAACCGACTCCTATGACGCTCGGCACCTGGCCGCCGTCGACTGCATCGACAACCGCGACAACGGTACGAATTTTCGCACTACCGACGTCTAAACTGGAAATAACGCGTTCCTTGGCCATAGAAGTGAGGGGGATGGTGGATCGAAGCGAAAACGTTCCTTTTATTGGGGAACGTAAAACTGGTCCCCAGTCTAAAGAAGGACACTAAATGGCTGCAATAGCCGATTGACTAAGTTTGGTGCTCAAAGCGGCAAAAAACGCGCTGAAAATAATAATTTAATCGCGCTGGTTCATGCGGATATTTTATCCGGGTTTCATTTTTTTTATTCATCAATATATTAAAGAACACAAAAAGTGTTCGGAGAAGGCGAATGAATTCGCCATTCAGCCGTTCGTTAACCGCCGATTTAAATCGGCGGTTAACGTTTTCACGAGAAAGCGGAATTTATTCCGCCTTTAGAGTAAGGTCATCTGACCCTCCATCGATTCATTTTTTTGTGATTTTTCTTCAGTCTTTTTTATGCCGATCGGGTTGGCGCTTTTGAAATGCGCCTGCCCGAAAGACGTTGCCAGGAAAGATTCAAACCGTTTGATCAGTAACGTAAATTGCAGCGAGTTGAAAATAGAAAATATCGGTTCGGCTGGAATATTTTCAAAGACAAACTCTTCGATCGGGCGCGTCTCCGGGATATCACAAACCAGGAGCGCCATTCTCTGGCAGAAGAAGGCCTGCTGCCTGCCCGCCTCCAGCTTCGATCTCCAGACAGGTTTGATCTTTTCCAGATTTTGATAAAGGTTCTCCAGCGTCTGGTATTCCTGAAGCAATTCCGTTGCAGCCACCGGACCGATGCCCTTCACCCCTTTCAGATTGTCAGAGGAATCTCCGACCAGCCCCTTATAAGAAGGTATCTGATCCGGAGTCACCCCAAATTTTTTTTCCACTTCTGATGGGCCGAAATATTCGGCGGCCTGGTAGGCCTTGTGCGGGATGGCAATCCGAATTTTGTCCGAGGCCAGCTGCATCAGATCCCGATCGCCGGAAATAATCGTCACGCGGTTCCCGTCTCCTACGGCTTTTTTTGCATACGTACAGGCAAAGTCGTCCGCCTCGTATTTCCGGCCTGAAACGCTTCGGATGCCGAAAGCATCGATCATTTCCAGCGTGCGCGGTATCTGGGTATAAAAATCATCGGGCGTCTCCGCGCGGCCGCCTTTGTATTCAACATATTCCTTGTGCCTGAAAGTCTCATCTCCCGCGTCGAAACAAAACATGATGCTGTCCGGCTGTTCGGTCTTCAAAATCTGAAGCAGCATCGAAGCGACACCGAAAGCGGTGTTTGACTGTTCTCCGGCGGAAGTCCTCATGGTTCTGGGTATCGCCCAGTAAGCCCGGTACATCAGGTGGTGGCCATCTACGATGACAAAATGGCTCATCAGAATAATAAGTAAGGAAGGTAATGGAGGTAAGGGAGGTAAGGGAGGTGACGAAGCAAGGGAATCGCGACACCTTCCTTACTTTCCTTACGTTCCTTACCTACCTTACCTTTCTTTTGCTTCTCCTAAAACATATAACCATATAACAATATATCAATATAACAATTCCTTAGAGCTGAAATTTAAGCCAAAAACCGCTATAATGATAGGAAAACTAACACATACATCCATGTCCGCTCTGTCCCCCGCTTACGACAACAAGATAGTTCGAAAATATTCGGCGCGCACAATCGAGCATAAGGCGGAAAACAAAGCCGCTCTGGCGGAAGAGCTGGGGTGGATCTTTGAACCCAGGCAGCCGATCCTCTGCCTGCCTTGCGGGCTCACGGACGAACTCGGCGGTGAACTGTTCCATCAGGTGCTTCCGGGGATTTTGGAACTGCCGGTCAATATTATCGTGCGCGGCCGCGGCTCAAAAAAATACGGCGAGCTATTCACTTCTCTCACAAAAAATATGAAACACCGGGTGGCCATAATTCAGGACGATGAAATCCATCTCAGAAAGATGTTGGCCGGTTCGGATATGGCGATTTTCTTTTCCGATAAAGAGGAAGAGGAATTCGAAAACGCGCTGCGTTACGGCGTCGTACCGATTACTCCTCCGAGGGACACAGTGGAAAACTATAATCCGGTACAGGAAATCGGCAATTCATTCGTATACGAAAATCCCACACCCTGGCTATGCTTCGCCAGTCTGGTGCGGGCACTGGAAACATTCAAGTTTCCATACGACTGGCGCACGATTGAGCGGCATGCGATGGAATCGGTGGATCGACGGACGGTAATTCAGGTGTGATACCACTTCGCGTTTAAAACGTTCTTAATCAGACGCGCTGGCGGTATGGAGTTCTTGGCTTGAGTAAACGCTACGCGGTACGAGATGATGCCGTTACGAATGACCGATTAGTTATGTTTTAAATGCAAAATGGTATGAAGCGGCGTTATTGATCAATTGGTCCGACTAGATTTGGTCATTCTTTAAGGAAACTCTGAAAAATTGCTAAATTGTTAAATGGCTAAATTGTTCGCAGGCGACACATGGATTTATTGTCAGCAATTTAACAATTTAGCAACTTAACAATTGCGTTAGGATATCAATAACAGCCGCCAGTCAGAGTTTCCTGATTTTATCTGCTCAAATCGATTCCTAAATCTTCATCTTCTTCTTTTTCAGTGTCGGTTTCTTCATCATCGTACTCGAAATCGCCCTCGTCATCCGGTCCTTCAACGTCAACGACATCGTCGTCATCATCGTCGCCATATGCGCCGGAAAATACTGCGCAAAGCTCCATAAAATTAAGAGAAATAAGAGAAAAAAGGATTGCGCGCGAAGTATAACCGTAAGGTTCTCCCAGGCAAGTTGATTTAACACTTTTATTTATTGTGTCTACATGTGCTTTATGGCTTATTTTACTTACCTTACCTACCTTATTTTCCTTACCTGCCTGACCTTTTTTATGTATATTTCCCCAGCATTGCATAAATCTTTCTTTTTAATCGGCTTGCTTCTTGGCTCGTTGATACTCTCCGCCTGCGGTTCCGGGTCTGATACTTCAAAACCTCCTGCTCCGGACAGCTCAACGGGTTCGGGCCAACTGGAAACCTTGGAAACTTTGACCGCTAAAGCGGAACAGGGCCTCCCGTCTGCACAGTTCGAGCTTGGGACACTTTATTACGACGGCCAGGGCGGACTCGAAAAAGATGTTAAACTTGCACGCAAGTGGCTGGAGAAAGCCGCTGCCCGGGGCGAACCGAGGGCGCAGTTCAATCTCGGAGTCATGTACTACACGGGAATCGGGGTGAAACAGGACTATGCCGAGGCAAAAAAACTTTTCGAGGAATCCGCTGCGTCCGGCAATACGAGGGCGCAGTTCAATCTCGGAGTCATGTACTACCGTGGCGAAGGCATAAAACAGGATTACACCCAGGCACTGCGATACTTCACTACAGCGGCTGTCCAAAATTTCAATGAAGCGCAATTCAACATCGGCGTCATGTACGCCAAAGCCGAGGGAGTCAGTCAGGACATCGGAAAAGCTTATGCCTGGTTTTCACTGGCTCGGGACAATGGGAACCCGAGAGCGGATGAAGCTATGAAAAATATCGAGCGCGGACTCGGTCCCGCCGACCTGAAAACCGTCAAAAAAATGGCCAAGGAGCTGAAAAGAAACGCTTTGAGCGGGACGACGAAAGAATAATCCGCGAAGCCCCTCCGGACTTCGCCGCGGCCGCCATCTCTCCTTTTACGGCGGCCGCTTTCTCAAAAAAATCGTGCATTTCTATTGGCATATCCTTATGATGTCGCCACTCGGGTCAGTAGCTCAGCCTGGTAGAGCAGTTGCCTCTTAAGCAATTGGCCGTGGGTTCAAATCCCACCTGACCCACCATTGACTTATATAAGCCACTTAACTATATTTTGACAAATGAATTATGTGATGGAATGATATTAACATTCTTCCCCATTTTTCCGTATGTCAGAAGCAGCGAGCACGGTCGAAATTCCGACGGTTGATCTCGGAAGCACCTATGAGGCAAATCGAAAAGTTGAGGATCTCGGAAAACTGGAGGGTGTTCAATCCACACGCGTTGAAGACAATAGAGTAATCCTCACCGTGAGTTCTGATGCAGCTCAAGACGTTCATTATATTCTCCGCGCAGCTGGATTGAGGCCATGGAATAGTGCTCGTTGTTTCCAGAAACTCGATCCGAACAACTGTGATACCACTTCGCGTTTAAAACGTTCTTAATCAGACGCGCTGGCGGTATGGAGTTCTTGGCTTGAGTAAACGCTACGCGGTACGAGATGATGCCGTTACGAATGACCGATTAGTTATGTTTTAAATGCAAAATGGTATGAGAGATAGTTGAGATATGTTCGAGGTATGGAACGAGGGAGTTCCAATTCAGTCTAATCTCGTCCACCAGAATTAAGTTCATTTCAGAACCTTGATAAACCTGAGTGTTTTTCCTTTTTTACCGGTCGCATCTTTTACAATCTCGGCTTCACAAAGTCCTCTTATCAAAAGGAGGCCCCTGCCATGAGGTATTTCGATATTTTTTTCGTCAGTGGGATCAGGTACCCGCTCCAGATCAAAATCGGGACCTTCGTCCCATATCTCAAATACGAGCCGGAGAGATCTTGAAAGAGCGTCGGCCGTTTCCTCGATCCTGATTTTCACTTTAACTTTCAATTCCGGATCATATTTCGTCCCCCATCTCAAAGCATTGGCCAGAGCCTCCTCTGCCAGCATTCTTCTTTTAAATAAAATCTCATTGTCATCGGTCGGCATTATTTCCCCCAAAAAGCCCAGGAAATCATCCCGTACCTCAGCCAAACGCCTGACCAATACGGGATGTCTGCCGTCCGCAGCTTCATCACATGGATCAGAAAATATTGATTTTTCTGGTTCTACCGGACCGTAACCCCTCCTCAAGTCCAACGGGACACTGATTTCCCAATCTCTTTCCGCGATAACTTTGCAACCATTGTCGTCCATAATTCTATTATATAATAATTACTCTTATTATCAATGTCTGATACCAGCCAATTCCTGAGTAATTACCTTTCAAAATAATACTACTGTAAACGTTTTTTTAAAAAATTTTTTTCGCCTTCAATCTCCCCGAATCCCTGTAATCCTTCTCCATCGCCGCAACCGGCAAGCCATCGTACCAGGCGATCAAGGGCGACTGATCAATTTCACCGGTGATCGATCGGCCGAATCGTATTTCATCAAATTGATCCGGCATCAGATCGATCCTCGGAAAATTTTTCAAAATTTCCTTGAGCGGAATTACGTCCGTCCAATTGAGATCCTCGGGTTTTATTGATTTTTTCAAATCCCAATTCCCCACTTTCGTCCGTGTCAGTGCATCGAGATACCCGCCGCACCTCATGCATTCACCCAGATCATGTGCCAATGAACGGATATATGTGCCGGAATCGCAGTGGACCCATAAAACAAGTTTTGGATACGCATACTCCTTCACTTTGCATTCGATGATCGTTATCTCGCGGCTTTTTAGCTCCACTTTTTCGCCGCGCATCGCTTTCCGGTAAGCGCGTGTGCCGCCGACATGCACCGCCGAATAAGCCGGCGGAATCTGCGAAATTTTGCCAAGAAAACGGTCGTCGATCAGCGCCTGAATCCGCGAGGCATCCTCCGGAGGCAGCCATCCGGCTTTCGGTTTATTCATCGAAATCGAACCTTCGGCATCATAAGTCGTGCTCACCGCTCCGAGCGTGACGGTCGCCAGATATTCCTTGGTAAGCCCCTTGAAGAGCTCTATGACTTTCAGCGCTTTGGCTCCAACCGCAAGAACCAAAAGCCCTTCGGCCATCGGATCCAGGGTGCCTAAATGCCCGACTTTTGCCTCATTTAACAAGCGCCGAACGCGGTCCACCATGTCGTGGCTTGTCGGCCCGCGCGGCTTGTGAAGTAAAATAAAACCGTGGCGCATTGTAGGAAGGATAACTTAAAACCAAAGTGTATATCTGCCATAAGATAAAACGGCGAAATTGTTAAATTGTTAAATTGCTGATGCTGCCTTATCTGCCTGGAATAACAATTTGGCAATTTAGCAATTTAGCAATTTGATCTCTAACCGCTAGAGACTAGGCTCGTGGTTATGGTGAACCTTACCCTGAGCTGGGATCTCTTCATTGTCGTTTTTTTCGCGATCATCGTGTCCTACAGCTTCATCATCGGCCAGCATCAGTCGATGAAAGTCATCATTGCTTCCTATATAGGTATCATCGCGACACAGGGAATAGGAAATGTTTTGGCCCGGCTTATGGGCGGCGATTCACAGGCGATCTTGGCCTCGGTCGGAATTCCCTTCGATATGACCTTGATATCGCTGGCTAAAATTTTTCTCTTCGCGGTTTGTATCATCATTTTCGTAATCCGGAGCGGCATCGAAGTGACTTTTGACAAAGAAGCCGGGAAGATATTGAGCATCGTCTATACCGGGCTTTTCGGTTTCGCGACCGCCGGACTGATCGTTTCGACCATCCTGACATACGCCTCCGGCGCAGGAATACTCGACAGCAGCATTATCGCCAGCTCGACCCTGACTACCATGGCAAAAGGCAGCCGGCTGATGCAGCTGATGATTTTAAATCAGGATATATGGTTCACGCTCCCGGCGTTCCTGATCATCGCTACAGGATTAGTTCATAATGATTAACTTCCATAGTCAAATCCGTTAAACTTGCGCAATGAAAATATAAAGTCGATAATTTCACTAATTCCCTCCCCTCTTTCATGAAAAAATTTATATCGAGATTTTCCGGAGTCGCCCCGGTGTTTTTCCCAAAGGCCTTGGCGGCTCTGAATACACCGACAACTCCAAACGGACTGGCTTCATCGACCGATCTTGTGGGTACCATAACTACAATAATAACCAAAGTTCTGGACTTTGTTCTGATTCTGGCGATTGCCTTCGTAGTTTACGCCGGTATCCGCCTGATAATCTCCGGAGGGGACGACGCCGCCAAAGAAACGGCTAAGAAGACGATTATTTACGTAATAGTCGGCATCATCGTGATCCTGCTGGCACGGGTCATCGTGGTCTTCGTGAACAACTGGTTCTAAAAGAGAGGTCATTGAAGTGACTAAGGTGACCGATTCAACCGGAAATTTGGAGAGGTTTTTGGTTACTGGTTTATGGTTTTTGTTTCAGCTGCCACTCTTTACTCGAACAACTGTATGTGCTCAGAAATTGGCTGATATCAGGTAGTGTTCACATATAACTGCAAACAAAAAATCGCTTCACCTTTGACTCCGCAGCCACGGAGGGCTGCTGCTGTTTTAAAAAAAATCTTTTTCCACTCAGCAGCGCCCCTCCGCGGGCGCGGCAACTGCTCGTTGCCTTCGAGTAGTCATACCATTTTGCATTTAAAACATAACTAATCGGTCATTCGTAACGGCATCATCTCGTACCGCGTAGCGTTTACTCAAGCCAAGAACTCCATACCGCCAGCGCGTCTGATTAAGAACGTTTTAAACGCGAAGTGGTATCATTCAGCCAATTCGTGAGTTCCTTCGAACAACTTCATAACCAAAAACTAGAAACTTTTCAGTACCTCGGTCGCGTCGGTCCCCTCGGTTCCTTCGGTCACCTCAGTTTTGTGCCGCCGGCATGACCTCCGGTATCACGATTCCGGTTTCGCTTTTGGCTTCTTTTTCCTCCTGCAAAGGCGCAAAAGGATCTTTCACCCATATCGCACTGCCCGTCACTTCGACTATGTCGGTCGCAGGCATTGGCTGGCGCTGAACGAAGTATTTCCGCGGAAACAGCCACTCGATGCAAAAATGACGGGTGTCAAACTGCACATCGGCACAGATTCCCAGACTTTTTTTCGAGCCTTTTATCCGTATTCGCTGACCCAATATTTTCCGGTTGTCGCGTATCAACGGCTGCAAACGAATCAATTCTTCGGGCGGAGCCAGCCTGTCGCGCGTCTTGATGTGAACTCCAGAACCCCAACCGATGATATCCACGGCCGGTAAAAAAAGTTCTCTGGCATCCGAAAGCGCAATCGAAGGGATGACAAAAAAACCCTCGATGCGTCCGGTGTCGGGTTGTATTAGCGGATGCATCAGGTGTCCGACTGTTTCCAGTGTCTCATCATCGATGATCGGCAGGCCGGTGACCGACGATGAACGCACGTGCATTACCAAGATTATAAAGGAACCTCTGATTAATGTCTTTTACAACTAGTTTGAACCAAATTGTTAAATTGTTATATTGCTAAATTGTTCGCCCATTCGATTAGCTCAGGGCGACCTTATCGACACACAAACATGAGTGTCATCATGGGCGACCTGAGCTTGTCGAAGGTCGCAAGCGAAAACCACGTTTCTTGAATGCTTAACAATTTCGCAATTTAGCAATTTAACATCCGACAAAAAAACTATATGCCTACACCTGTCTTCTTTGCTAAACTTGCATCCATGCATCTCTTCTCCGGTTCGTCGCACCCCGCCCTGGCTGAAGCCCTGGCCAAAGAATTGAAAACCGATCTCGGAAAAATACTTTTGAAAGCGTTCAATTGCGGAGAACGGTACGTGAAGTTTCTGGAATCGATACGCGGAAAAGAGGTCTATCTGATTCAAACCGGAACAAAAAACCCAAACGTCGATCTGATGGAGCTTTTTTTGATGTGCCAGGCGGCGAAGCTCAGTTTCGCAAGCTCAGTCCATGTCGTCCTGCCGCATTTCCCGTATTCCCGCCAGGACCGGGTCGCCGATCCGCGCGAGCCGATTTCCGCCAAACTTATTGCCCATCTTTTGGAAGCTTCCGGCGCGGACCACGTGATCACGCTTGACCTTCATTCCCCCCAGATCCAGGGTTTTTTCTCGGTTCCGGTGGATTCTCTCGACAGCCGGCAGATATTCGCCGAATACATAAAGAAAAAAAAGATCAAAGACCCGGTGGTCGTGGCCCCCGACGTCGGCGGATCCAAGCGTGCGAAACGGCTTGCCGACTTGCTCGAAGCCGATCTGGCGATAATGCACAAACATCGCGCCGCTCACCATCAATCCGAAATACTGGAAGTCGTCGGCGAGATAAAAGGCCGCAGCTGCATAATTTTCGATGACCTGATCGACACCGCCGGCACGCTTTCCGCTGCCAAGGAAGCATTGATCAAGCGCGGCGCCCTGAAGGATGTCTACGCCGCGGCCACTCACGCCGTCTTCTCCGGCAAAGCCATCGAAAACCTGTCGAAGGCCGGATTCAACGAAGTCATCGTCACCGACTCGATCCCAGTCAATCCGAAAGCCTTCACCGGCCTCACCGTCCTCCCCATCGCCCCCCTGCTGGCCGAAGTTATCCGGCATATCGAACGGGGTGAGAGTGTGACAGAGATTTATCTGCATTAATTCATGAGAGACAAACCTGCGGTTTTTCTCTCATGTGCTCTCTTTTCCTTTAAGCGGAGCGGCTCCAGCGCGGGAACCCGCGCCCTTCGACAGGCTCAGGGCGATCTGATACCACTTCGCGTTTAAAACGTTCTTAATCAGACGCGCTGGCGGTATGGAGTTCTTGGCTTGAGTAAACGCTACGCGGTACGAGATGATGCCGTTACGAATGACCGATTAGTTATGTTTTAAATGCAAAATGGTATGAGCTTGTCGACGACCGAGACCCGCGCTTCGCCGCAGCTTTTTTTATTTTGGTTGTTCAAGTAAATCAATATTCAGCAGCGGCCTTTCAGGCCGCGGTGATACAAGAATGAATTTCTTAATTCTAAATCGGGGATTGGCTCTCGCGAACACCACCTGTTAAAATAATTTTGGTGTGGGCGATTAGCTCAGTTGGTTAGAGCGCGACACTGATAATGTCGAGGTCGGCTGTTCAAGTCAGCCATCGCCCACCAAATTTCCCGTCAAGACATTTTAAATCCCGGGTGCGTCCTGCACCCGGAGCTTTTCTTAACAGCAACAAGTAATAGTAGACCGCCGTGACGGCGATCCAGCTTAAGTAATTCGCGAGTTCCGACACTACCAAAGCCTTTCGGTTTCGGTCTCAGCCGGCCTCTCGATTGCTCCGAAGACGATCTGTCTCAGAAAACACAAATCGCCGAACCCCACTTTCATATTCTTCATCGCCTTTCCCCTTCTACTTTTAAACGTTGCCGTTATACCACTTCGCGTTTAAAACGTTCTTAATCAGACGCGCTGGCGGTATGGAGTTCTTGGCTTGAGTAAACGCTACGCGGTACGAGATGATGCCGTTACGAATGACCGATTAGTTATGTTTTAAATGCAAAATGGTATTAGAAGAAAAGATCATGCAAACACATGTCTGCGCTAGTACTATATACTATTTTCATTTTTTTTGTATATGTTCAAATAATTAGTACAAAAAGCTATTTCGTCACAATCAATTCCGCTTGTACAAGGGTAAATGTTGCAAAAAGGTTAATGAGTTTCTATAACGGTCTTAATTTCTACCACTTCCCTCATTTTATTATGAATCAGAAGTCCCCACTTTGCACGCTCGTGTGCGTACTTCTAGTCATCGGCGCCCTCAACTGGGGCCTCCAGGGTCTGGGCTTCCTGGTAAGCGGGGCAAACTGGAACGTCGTGAATCTGCTTCTGGCCAAATGGCAAACAGCGGAAGCCGTTGTATACGTAATAATCGGTCTTGCCGGACTTTATAAGCTCATCGTTTGGGGCAAGTGCTGCGGCAGTTCATGCTCGGCCCCCGGCCAACCCTCGGCCTGATGTAACCATCGAAAAAGAAAGCCTCCTTTTCTCTGGAGGCTTTTTTTATTTCACAAATTCCCGGTCGGGTAATGGGTCAAATCCTCCCGATTGAAATAAAATATCAAAGAAAGATCGCAAATGGATTGAATTCATCGACACTTTTCTCCCGTAGTTTTGGATTTGATCTCAGGTAATTTTGGCATCAGTCAGTTGACAAACTGTTCCACACTCAGGCTGTTCGGCTGGCTGACTCCGTCTTTTTTTATTTCGGATATCCGTTCATCCGCCGCGTCATAAGCGAAATCATAGGAAATGTCCCGGCCTCCCTCGGCGCGGAACACGCCCGTTATTCGCACGCTGTCGGGCTGGTCTTCCAGTATTTTTATGGACGTGAGAGCCGATTGCATAAATCCGTTGCCTAAGATGAGGATTCGGGCTTTCGAAACGAGCTGATCATTTGTGAATTTTATCTCTCCGACATATTTAGCCGGTGATTCTCCGGAGTAATCGGCTTGCCTGATCTCGAAGCTATCACGCCTTACGATGCGGAAATCTTCATCGATTTTGGCTTGAATTTCATCGCCGAACAAAGGTTTGAGAATCGGCAATAACCGGTTTATTTCTTCTTCCCATATTTGCGCCTGTTTCGGGTAGCCGGCTTGCAAATATCCGGCCGGAATATTCGGCGTGACGTTGTGCATTATGCCGAATGCAACACCTGGGTCACTGGCCATGACTTCGACCATCCGGTCCGACCAGATCTTTACCAGGCCGGACACAACAGGCTTCCTCGTAGAATCGGCGACCTGAGGCAAGGCATGCGGCAAATCCACGTAAATATCCGATCCCGGCACCCGGCCCAGGATCAGTTTTGCGGCATCACCTGTGATCCGTTCTCCTTCCTGGATCAACCTGATTGTCACAAGCTCTTCCAATTCCGGAAAAGCACTGGATCTGACAAGCCGGTAAATCAACTCCACCCGGTCAACATCGTATAAACCGTCCTTCCGGATCTCCTTCCCAATCAGCCCTTCCCCCGAAATGGCCGGATTGTCTGCAATATCATTCGTGCCGATTGTCGCATCATCTGCATTCTCAAGCGTCTCAAAATTTATTTTTTCGTTTGCCAGCCATTCAGCCGGGAGAGGAGCTCTCCTGCCCGCCCCAGTCTCGAATACAAGCTGATACCCCGGCGGCAAAATCCAGCTTTTCCCGCCACTTTTTACCAGCATGGAAGCAGTCAAAGATACGATCGTGTTTTTCTCCGGCCCGGTCATCAACATGAAGTCTGTATCCATAGCGAAAGCTTTCACATCGCCGACACTCGCCTCTACCTGACCAAATGCTCGTACATGGGCGGTTCCGCGGTTTAATTTGATCTTGTTTCCCCGGCCAAAAATATCGATCCTGCTCTCCGGTTCCAACCGCCCGTTTAGTGTGGAAGAAACGGAGAAATCGCGCGGCTTGGCTTCCGATTTTATAACCCAAACATCTGCGCTGGATCCGGCAGAGGCCCGCACGGGAACAATTTTCCCCAGTCCGGCCAACAACACCATACTCAAAACCATCAGCGGCATCGCGACGAAGTGGCGATGGTATCTTTTGGCCAGTTGGGTTTTTATGTTGGTCAATCTGTATATTCTAGCAGATATAAGCCATTTTTTCCATAGACAACATGGTAACTGCTCACTGACCTTGTAGGAGGTGTCGCTAAACTTGTCGCCTCACCCCCGGCCCCTCTCCCTCGCTTGTGCTCGGGGGAGCTTCGCTTCACCTCCGAATGAAGTGTGATACGGATTCCTCTCTCCCCCATCGGGAGAGAGGTGGCGTCGCAGCGCCGGAGTGAGGGCGAATGGCCGCAAGGTCAGTGAGCACTTACACAACATGGAGGAAACCGAAGAGTCCGATGAAACCGATGAAAGCTGCTTTTCCTCGGACTCTTCGGTTTCCTCGGTTTCTTCGGATTCCCTCTCGAACATGGAAAACATCCACGAACCCCGCTACTCTTTCATCATGCGCATCCTCGGTATCGATCCCGGGCTTACCGCCGCCGGTTTGGGTTTGATCGAATGCCGAAACACCGAGACAGCGGTCGTCGAATGGCTGACGATAACTACTGAAAAAACTTTTTGCCTGTCGGAACGGCTGGGTGAGCTGGCGAGAGATCTGCGGACATATCTCAAAGAAACAAACCCGGATCTGGCCGTCGTGGAGAAACTCTTTTTCGCCGCGAACCGCCGCACAGCTATGGACGTTGCCCATGCGCGGGGAGTGATACTGCTTACTCTCAGAAACGAAAACATCGACGTACTCGAAGTCACGCCGCTCGAGCTGAAAACGGCGATAGCCGGAGACGGCACCGCCGACAAACGCCAGATGCAGGAAATGGTGAAGAGACTGCTCAAATTGAATGAAATCCCCTCCCCCGCCGATGCCGCGGACGGTCTGGCTCTCGCTCTGTATGGCGCTTATTGCAGCAGGAACAAAGGGGCATTATTGACGGTTTGATATCACCACCCCTTTATTGACTTCCCAAACAGCGGTATCTCTGTATATCGGAACCTGATGCGTCGAAGTGATCAAAACCTGGTTCCCGGACAACGCTTTCAGAAGCGCTTCCTGATGCCTGTCATCCAGCTCCGAAAGCACGTCGTCAAGCAACACAGTCGGCCGTTCGCCGGAAACCTCTGCCAAAATATCAGCGCTTCGAAGCAACAGAGCAAGCAGGCAGGTGCGCTGTTGGCCGCGGGAAGCGAATTTCTCGAGTGGATGTCCGCGAAGCACCAGATGCCAATCATCCCGGTGAGGACCGACAGTAGTGGTACAAAGCATCAAATCTATGTCTATCGATCCGGAGAGAAAGGTCTGAAATTCTTTTTTCAGCACCGAGGCTTCCGTTGCCTGAGTTTTTCTTTCATAAACCATCAGCGCATCATCGGACTCTTCACTGAGCAATGCCAGCGACGTTTTCAAACCGACGTTAAAAAGGCCGATGATTTTTATCCGGCGCAGCTGCACTTCAGCCGCGGTATGCGCCAGCTGATCATCCCAAAGCGTCACTTCGTTTTTTTCAGCCTGACCTTCGGAAATCCTTTTTAGAAGCGCGTTGCGTTGCCTGAGAAGCCTATCATATTCGACCCTCAGACTCGTATAATTATCGTCGGTTTGGGAGATGAGAATATCGAGAAAACCTCTCCTGTGCTGCGGTGCACCGGTGAAAAGATCCAGATCCTCAGGCAGGAAAATCACGGTCTTGAGCGCCCCCACGAATTTAAGCAGCGGCAGGCGCACATCATTTATAAATGTCGCACATTTGCGCCGCGGAGCCCGTTGCCAGACATATTCCAGGCTGCAAGCCGAACTGTCTGCCATTTCACCTTCGGCCCGGATGCGGAAAAAATCCGCCCCCCACCGGAGCACGTCATCCGGAGCGGCCTTTAGACACGACCGGCCATAAGACAAAAAAGAGAGCGCTTCGATCAGGTTCGTCTTGCCGCCGCCGTTCGGCCCGACGAACACATGCCGCCTGGCATTTCCAAGAGACAACGCGAGCCGATCATATGACCGCATATTTTCCAGTGACAGGGATTTAATTCGCACACACGGATTGTAGATAAAGAATCAAGAATTTTACATTTTAAATTCTACATTCTACATTTCTTCGTTTTTACTTTTTTTCCCAAATTCATCTAATACTGAATAAATTACATCCAAATATTCCTTTCGCTTTATGAATTCCTTTAATCCCTCCCGAGTCACCCATCTGTAATCATTTATTTCCGAGTTATCCACTTTTATCACAGGCTCTACGTCGATTTTCACGACTACAAAACTTAATGTTTGGCCGGAATTCGCGGCTTTGAAACGCTCGATGTATTCCGGCGGAAAATCGTAGCTGTAAGTTATCCGGCTCATAAAATCGATTCCGCTTATTTTCAACCCTGTCTCCTCGCGAAGTTCCCTTTTGGCCGCTTCCCGGTCGCTCTCCCCGGCCTCTATCCCCCCCTGCGGCAGCTGCCAGGCATCGGCCAGGCGGGGCTTATGTACAAGCAATATTTCGGGTGACTTATCTTTCAGCGCTAAAATTGAAACAGCCTTGCGATATTTCTTCATGTTTTGGATTATACCTTTTTATGAAATATGCCAGAAAGAAACCGAGGAAACCGAAGAGTCCGAAGAGTCCGAGGAAATGCTGATAATCCTCGGTTTCGTCGGTTTCTTCGGCTTCTTCGGTTTCCTCTTTTTTAACTTGAGTGTTTCTCCTCCTTCAGCTTAACTTTGGTCTGTTTCCTGCAACGATTGCAAAATTTCTCAAGCGGCCGGAAATCGGCCTTTTTCGCTTTTGATATCCGGACCGTGGTCGTCCGGGCATTGCAATCCGTACAAAAGCCGGCGTAAACAGTCTTCTTGCCGCGTGGCATAGCCCGGAGACTCTACTGTGAGACGGCAAGAAGCGCAAGACCCAGGAAAACCAGCATGAAACTGAGGAGTTTCGCGCGCACCGAATCGGCATCCAGCAGTTCCTTCGGAGTGAAAGACGGCGTATGCCGATGGCATAACCATCCTAAGATCATCACTATAAACGGTTGGATATTGCCGACGATCGAAACCAGCGACAGCTGCCCGGTGCGATACGAGAGCGTTCCGAAATACTCGCCGAGAAAAAACAAACCGATCACCGAAGCAGCCATGAGGTAAAAGTGCGGACCGACTCGCGTATTGAGCGTCTTTACTCTCCGGCGCAAACTCGGTACAAACCAGACCCCGGAAAAGGAAAGCAGTTCGCGACCGATGAGCAGCCAGAAGAACACTGGCTCAATCGATAACCCGGCCGCCATCGAAGCTTTTTTCGCAAGTGAAACCGGCACGTAGAAGATCGCCAGGCCCGTGAGCAGTGCCAGTGACCGGAATGTGATCAGGCGGCTGCGCTGAAGAGGCAGGAGCAGGGCTCCGCCAAGCACCAGCGCGGCGCCCAACCCCTGGTTAAAAGACCACGCTTCATCGAAGAGCAAAAATCCCGCAATACTGAGCAAGATCGTCAGAATTGCCCACGCCAGACTGCTGATGGATGCGTCCACCCGCTCCAAAATAAGGAAGAAATAAATGTCTCCGAGATAAGCCGCCATGCCGGCAAGCATGAGCATCGGCCACCATGCTGTATGAACATCGATCAGCAGGGAAAGCAGAATGAGCGCCGGCACGGTAAAAAGCGACTGGCTCCAGAGCAAAATCAGAGGATGTTTCTCGTACCGTTTGACCAGCGAAGAGTCGATTACGCTGATCCCGGCCCACGCCGCAGTCGCAGCCAGAACAAGTGGGAACCACATTGGGGGAAGTATACATAAAAGGTAAGGAAGGTAAGGGAAGTAAGGGAGGTGACGAAATAAAAGAAAGCGAGATACCTTCCTTGCTCTCCTTACTTCCGTACCTTCCTTACTTTCCTTACCTTCCTTACCTTCCTTACCTTTCTATGCCATTCCCCCTTTATGCCCGTTCCCCTGCAGATAATTGAATACGCTGTTTGCCGCTACCGATCCTTCGCCGGCCGCCGTGGCGAATTGGGCGAAGTGATTGCTCCCGCTAGTCAGATCGCCGGCTGCGAAAACTCCCGGCACATTGGTACCCTGGCCGGCATCGACTTTCAGGAAACCCATCTTGTCGAGCTCACAGACGAGCTTCTGCGGCAGCTCCACCGCAGGATCGGAGCCGATTTCGATGAACACCCCATCAAGCTTCAGCTCATCCGAGCCTTCGAACGGTTTGTCGAGCTTCACCGCATTTACTTTTTGATCTCCCAAAACCTGAACCACATTCCGCTCCAAAACGAATTTAATGTTTAGCCGGCTCTTTACCTGGTCGATCCAGTACGGCTCTGCCCGTAAATCTTTGCGGCGATGAATCAGGTAAACGGTCTTGGCCACCTGCGCCGCTATGGCCGCGCCTTCGACCGCACTGTCCCCGCCTCCGATGACCGCCACTGTCTTCCCGCGGTAAAAGAACGCATCGCACGTGGCGCAATAAGTCACACCTTTTCCCGAGAATTCTTTTTCGCCGGGTATCCCGAGCTTCCGCTTCACCGAACCCGTGGTGAATATCACTGTCCGGCCGTCGACGGTTTCACCGCTCCCGAGAGTCAGGCGAAAACCGCCGTCAATCAAAGCCACTTCTTTCACAAAAGAAATTTTATATGTAACCAGATCACCGAAGCTCAAAGCGTGTTTTTTGAAATTCTCCATTAAATCCGGACCCTTTATTTCGATGTTTCCGGGCCAGTTTCCCACTTCGGCCGCCGTATTGCCCATACCACCTTCTTCGGCTCCAACAAGATACGTTTTCAGCTTGTACCTTGCCGTGTAAATCGCCGCGGTGTAACCAGCACTTCCGAGACCGATTATGAGAACATCAAACATATTTGATAGATATAAGATATAAGATGAAAGATATAAGTACTTATATCTTATGTCTTACATCTTACATCTTTCTCACATCTTACATCTTTTTTTAAGTAGGAATCTTGAAATTTTATTTTTTCTCAAACGTATCATTTCCACATGATACTTCCGTTCCAATCCCGAACGGCAGCCGGGCGGATCCTCGCCGGAAAACTGGGAGAATACGCCGGAAAAAAAGACACGATCATATTGGGGCTGGTGCGCGGAGGAATCGAGATCGGAGCCGCATTGTCCTCGATATTGAAGCTGCCGCTTCACCCTTACATCGTCCGAAAACTGGGACACCCATCCCACCGTGAATACGGAATCGGCGCCATCGGCGAAGGCGGCGCCACTTACCTGGATGAAAAAACGATGCGCAGCCTGGATCTGGAATGGGAAGACATGGAACCGGTGATCGAGGAGGAGATGCTGGAACTGAGGCGCCGGAAAGAGGCTTATTCTGCAAATAAAAGACCGTCTTTTCTCGGAAAATCAATAATCCTGACCGACGATGGCGCCGCAACCGGCGGCACGATGTTCGCGGCCGTGGAAGACCTGCGCAAAGCCGGCGTTCAAAAAATCGTCATCGCGCTCCCCGTGAGCCCACCGGGTATCGAGGATGAATTTTTGAGAATTGCGGACGACGTGATAATTCTCGCCACCCCCGAACCGTTCGAAGCTGTCGGCAAGTGGTATGTGAGTTTTCCGCAGCTGACGGATGAGGATGTATTGCAATTACTCAAATGAATCAAATCTGAAATCAATTTGATCGTGGGGGAGCACGATCCGGAAGCCTTAGGCTTCCATTCCTTTTTCCGAATCGTCTGATCTCGCGCCTACTTACTCGCGCGGCTTCTTGGCTGGCTTCTTGTTGATGCGGCGCGCCGGCTTGGTCGCCGGTTTCATCTGATGCTTGACCTTGCGGCCATGCTTCTTGGCCGGACGTTTCTTGGCCGTCTTCTTCCCGACCTTCGGCGGTTCGGCCATCGGTGCAACCACAGGCTTGTCAGCAACCGGCCGCTTGGGTACCGTCATCATGTTGTCGGGGACCAAGGGAATGCCCATCCTGACTGCCTGCCTTAGCACCGCATTCCTTGTAATGAAGGTCTCGGCAAGCCGGCATGCAACCTCGAGAGGCAGAATGGTCGGTAGGGTGTCTCCGGGCTGAAGGTCATTGCAGACGTGATACGACGCATCACGCGGGACCAACACCTCCACAACGGTGAATTTCACCTGTTGCGACAGGAGTATCACTACGCATCCGCTGTCCAGGTAGAGGTTCGGCTTTACACCGGTAAACACGACAACTCCCTCGAGCTCCAGGATCGCCGTGTCGTCATTCACGGTTTGGTGTGCTTCCACACCATCTTCATTCCTCACGGACAATTGGAGAAGGTTTTGAAGGTTTTGTGCAGTGACTGCGATACGTACCCCACGCGGCCCATGATGCTGGGAAATGTGATACCCCTCGCACCCGAACGGGAACGCACATCTCACGGACTCTTGTCCTGCGACGCCAGCCAACGTCCTAATCAGTTCGTCTCTAAACACGGCAGAACTCCTTGTTCTGAAGTCAGAAAGTGTTCGGTAATTTCAATGTGCTCCCCCACTGTATCCTCATTCATCGTTTGTGCTCCCCCACAAACAATGAAATTCGAATTTGTGAGCAAGCACGAAACCCTCGAATGAGGGTAAGTAGGGGAAAAAGCGATGTTGGGAAAGAACTACCGAAGTGGATAATTAACACTATTTTTTAGTTTGTGTCAATTTGTGTCAATTTTTCAATTTCAAATAGTCCTGAAGGAACGGAACATATAAGATTTAAACATTGCCGAAGTGGCGGAACTGGTAGACGCGCACGACTCAAAATCGTGTACCGCAAGGTGTGAGGGTTCGAGTCCCTCCTTCGGCACCACTCTAATGCAAAAATCCTGCAACCATTGCGGAGAAACTTATGACATAGCCCCCGAGGATCTGGTTTTTTATGATGCCGTTTCGCCGGTTTTCGGCGGAAAAAAATATCCGATACCGCCACCCGAACATTGCCCGGTCTGTAGGCAGCAGCGCCGGCTTGCCTTCCGGAATGAACGGAATATCTACAGTCGCAACTGTGACCTTTGCGGCAAACACATGGTCTCGGTTTACTGGCCGGGCGCAGGCGCTTTTCCGGTTTATTGCGTCAAATGCTGGTGGAGCGACAAGTGGGATGCTTCTCAATACGGAATCGGTTACGATCCCTCGAATAATTTCCTGGATCAATGGGCCGTACTTCATGAAACCGTGCCCAAGCTGGCGATGCAAAACGACGACGGGGTCGAGAGCGAAAACAGCGAGTATTCCTACGATATTTCCCGATGCAAAAATTGTTACCGATTGATCGGCAGCTGGTATGACCACGACTGTCACTACGGGCTGAACGTTAACAACTCAAAAAACGTGGTGGACTGCAACACGGTCAGTATTCGATCGGAGCTCGTTTACGAATCTCTCGACTCGCAGCATCTCTACCACTGCGCTTACCTCCAAAACTGCGAAAATTGCCATGACTGTTTCTTCGGTTATGATCTGAAAGGCTGTAGTGACTGCTTCGGCTGTTTCGGGCTGAGGCAAAAGCGTTTCTGCATATTCAACGAACAAAAAACCGAGACGGAATACCAGGAAATGATCACCACAATCGATTTGGGTTCTTACTCCGCGATAAACGAAGCGAGGAAGCGTTTCGACGAATGGAGCCTGAAGTTCCCCAGACTTTTTGCCAATCTCCAGAACTGCGAAGATTGCGAAGGAAATAATCTGTTCAATTGCAAAGCGGTAACCGGATACAGTGTTTTTTCCGCGGAATACGGCAAATACATCGACCGGTCGGACGGGCCGATTCATTGCTATGACATGATCAATACCGGCGGTCCGCAGTGGTGCCTGGATTGCGTGACGCCGGATGATTCGTACATGACCCTTTTCTCAATCTGGTGCTGGAAATGCAAAAACATAATCCTCTCGGACAACTGCCACAGTAGCGAGCATCTCCTCGGTTGCATCTCCATGCACCGGAAAAAATATTGCATCTTAAATAAGCAATATTCGAAAGAAGAATATGAAAGGCTCGCCGGCCCAATACTCGAATCACTTGAACAGTACAAATCCTGGGGAAGCTTGTTTCCGATCAGACTGTCTCCGTTTGGATACAACGAAACCGGTGCCAATGAGTATTACCCGCTTTCTAAAGAGGAGGTGCGGAAAAATAATTGGAAATGGACAGATGATCTGCCCTATACGACGGGAAAAGAAACCGTCTCAATGGAAAACCTCCCGGACTCCATAACCGGTATCCCAGACAGCCTCACCGCTGAAGTTTTGGCCTGCAGCCAATGCAACCGGAACTTCAAAATCATTCCTCAGGAACTGACTTTTTACCGCCAGATGCCCGCTCCCCTGCCGCGTAAATGCCCCAATTGCAGGCACCTTGACCGGTTCAAAAGGAAAACCCCGACCCGGCTCTGGCCGCGCAAATGCGATAAATGCGGAAAGGATTTCAATACCGCCTACGCCCCCGGTCGCCCGGAAAAAATCTATTGCCGGGGGTGTTATATGAACGTGATTTATTGATCCAAACTGCGACTCGGCAGAGCGCTTTTTTTTAATTGAAAGCCCATCAAGACTAGGCTTTGGACGCCTGGTCTTGTGCCGAGCGAGAACGCTCGGCCTGTATCAAATAAATTGATTTTTTAAAAATTATTTACGTGTTCCAGGCCAGGCGTTCCCGCCTGGCATCAGGTCGGGCGTTCTCGCCCGACCTGAAAAATCAACCAACCCGCGGCCGGGGACCCGTTCGACAAATCTCAGGGCAAGTAGTCGCTGCTGATTTTTCTTTTTATTTTGAATCAGCAGTACCCCTCCGTGGGCACGGTGTTTTAAGGTTGAATTTGAGCTACAATTCAATCTCAATGAAGAGCTATAAGTCCTTTATTTTCGAAAGTATCAATTTTCGCCCTCATAGCGGAAAAATCGTGCTGCGATATTCACTGGACAAAGAATTGTCGTTCGAAGAGACGATAATGCTTCCGGACGATACCCTGGTTCCCGATATCGCAAAACGCGATGATATCCAAGCTGCCCTTTTCGCCCTGCATCTGATCGGCGGCATCAGCTATTACAAAACTTTTTGTCCTGGAAAAATCGAGATCAAAAACGGCGGCCTGTCCAAATCCGAAGCGCAATTTTGGAATACGGTTTACTTGAACGGCCTCGGACAATTTTTTTATGAAAACAAGCTGGATTTCAGGAACCGAATCAATTTTCCATCTTCCCCAACCCCAACCCAAACCCAAACCCCCCGCCAATCAAACCAAAAACGCATCCTGGTTCCAATCGGCGGCGGCAAAGATTCCCTGGTAACTATCGAACTTTTGAAAAAAAGCGGCGCGGACATCACTCTGCTCCGGGTAGGCCCGCATCCTTTCATAGAACAGCTGGCCCACGATGCCGGTCTTCCCTTGCTTGAAATCCGCCGCTCTCTGTCCCCCGCTCTTTTTAAGCTGAATGAAAAAGGCGCCCTGAACGGACACGTTCCCATCACGGCTTATATCTCGATCCTCTCGATACTGGTCGCACTGCTCTATGACTTCGATGCCGTCGTGATGAGTGACGAAGCCAGCTCGGACGAAGGCAATATAAAATTTCACGGAATGGACATAAATCACCAATGGAGCAAGAGCCTGGAGTTCGAGAATATGTTCCGTAAATACATAAAGACAAGTATCGGGAGCAATATCGAATATTTTAGCTTGCTTAGGCCGTTTTCCGAGCTAAAGATCGCTAATTTATTTTCCGGTTTCCCGAAATATTTCGGCGAATTCACCAGCTGCAACATAAACTGGAAAATACTTGCTTCCCCTTCCCTCCCCCGGAACGGGGGAGGGGCCGGGGGAGGGGGCAACCGCTGGTGTTGCGCCTGTCCCAAATGCGCCTCTGTTTTCGCTTGTCTGGCCGCTTTTCTGCCGAGAGAAAAACTTGAAATGATCTTCGGTGCGATACCTTTTGAAAACGAAGCTCTTATGAGCCTCTACCGCGAACTTCTCGGCGTCAGCGGTCACAAGCCTTTCGAGTGCGTCGGCACCGCCGATGAAACCAAAGCCGCTTTCCTGCTCGCCATGCGCCGCGGGGACTTAAGTGGCACACCAATCATGAAAATGTTTATCGACGAAGTTTTGCCGGCCATAAAAGATCAGGAAAAATTAATTGCTGAAGTCCTGGCTATCCGGCCAGAACATTGCATTCCGGATTTATTCCAAAAGTTAATCGTTTTATGAAATCTAAAAACTTCCCAAAGATTCGTAACCGGGACATCGTGTCCCGGAGAAAGCAGAATAAATTTAGCATTGCACCGGGACACGATGTCCCGGCTGCGGAAAATATTTATAGATTTTTATTGTGTAATTGATTATTTATGCGCATCGAGGATTTATCCGCCAAATCCGTCTGCATCATCGGCTTCGGCCGCGAAGGACAAGCGATGGCGGAGGCTTTGGAAAAACATGCACCGCGATGCCGGATAACGGTTGCGGATAAGAATCAAGAACCCTTCGGCTTCTCTCAGGGCGAGTCAAGAATCAAGAATCAAGAATACGAATTTCAGCTTGGAGAGAATTATCTGGATAAACTTGAACGGTTCGATGTATTAATCAAATCCCCCGGTATCCCCCCGCACTCACAGCTCAAAGCACAAAGCACAAAGCTCACATCACCCACGCAGATTTTCTTCGACACAATAAAAGATTCCGGCGCGACCGTTATCGGAATTACCGGATCAAAAGGCAAGAGCACTACATCCTCGCTTATTCATGCAATACTGAAAAAAGCCGGAAAGGAATCCTATCTGATTGGAAACATCGGCATGCCTGCAATTGGCTTCATTGACAAAGCAAAGCCGAACACATTTTTTGTACATGAAATGAGCAGTTATCAGCTGATGGATTTAAACTGCAGTCCGCAAATCGCCGTCATTACTGCATTTTTCCCGGAACATCTGGACTACCATGGATCGCTTGATAATTATTTTTTGGCCAAGAAAAACATCACGTTATTTCAAAATGAAGACTGTTCCGTTTTCTTCAACACTAAATCTGAAGAATGCCAAAAAATCGCCGCACACGGGAAAGGCAAGAAAATCCCCTTCTCCGATGATGATTCCCCGGTGACGATTGAAGAAACAAAATTGCTTGGCCGGCATAATCTTTCAAACATCGCCGGAGCCTACAAGGTCGCGATGTCTATTGGAATCCCTGAAAAGACCGCGATTGAAGCCATCAGTGAGTTCGAAGGCCTTCCTCACCGCCTGCAATTCATCGGCGAAAAAGACGGCTGCGCCTGGATCGATGATTCCATCTCCACCACACCCGAATCCGCAATCGCGGCTCTGGAAGCGCTCGGTAACCGGGTCCGGATCATTATTTTAGGAGGTCAAGACCGGGGCTACGACTTCAGCCTCCTCGCCGAACGAATATCTAAATCAAAAATCGAAACCGTGATCCTGCTCCCGGACAGTGGCCGGACGATCCGGCAATCAATCGAGAAAGCCGGGATAAAAGTGAATTGCGTTGAGGTCGAAACGATGGAAGAAGCCGTTTCGACAGCAAAAAAAATGTCTCAAAGCTCAAAGCTCATAGCTCACAGCTTTCCGATTGTTCTCCTCTCCCCCGCCTCCCCCAGCTACGGACATTTCAAAAATTTCGAAGAACGCGGGGATCAGTTCAAAAACACGGCACTATCAGTAATTACTCATGAATTGGCTGAATGACTACTCGAAGGCAACGAGCAGTTGCCGCGCCCGCGGAGGGGCGCTGCTGAGTGGAAAAAGATTTTTTTTAAAACAGCAGCAGACCTCCGTGGCTGCGGAGTCGAAGGTGAAGCGATTTTTGTTTGCAGTTATATGT
>MFXU01000005.1 GCA_001788965.1 Candidatus Peribacteria bacterium RIFCSPHIGHO2_02_FULL_51_15
AAAAGCTGAACACAATATTTATACATAATCGTTATTTTTGGGTCTATTTCAAGGACTTTTCTAAGGTTGAAAATGATTTCCAGGTTCCGATCTTCGGATCACGGAATCTGCTTAAGCTCGAAGAACGAGATCAACCATATAATCAATATCATCTTTTAAACGATGCAGGGATCAGGATTCCTAAAATATTCGATAAACCTGAGGATATTGATCGGCTTTGTATCGTGAAGGCGAACGAAGCAAAAAGAGGTTATGAGAGAAGTTTTTTTCTCGTTCGTCGGTTTGCTGAATGGAAAGAAGAAGGTGAACGTTTAGAACAAAAAGGTATTGTAGGTCCGGAGTGGAAGAACGCTCCTATCGAAGAATTTATAGTCGGCGCTCCCGTAAATTTCAATTTCTTTTATTCTCCTTTAACAAACGAATTGGAATTGCTTGGGACAGATACCCGTCGCCAGACAAATTTGGATGGTTTCATTCGTTTGGTTGGGCAAACGCAACATAAAGCTCTGAATGTTGTTCCATTGAAGATGATCGAAACCGGCCATATCGCCTGCACGGTGAAGGAATCGATTCTCGAGAAAGCTTTCGATCTCGGTGAGAAATTTGTGAAAGCCACGCAAAATCTGCCAAAGGATTTGGACCCGAGCGGAAAGGGGATCATCGGGCCTTTTGCTCTTCAGGGAGCGGTGATCGCCGAAGAAGGCAAAGAAGACATTGTGATCTTCGATGTATCGCTCCGGATCCCCGGCTCGCCGGGCACGGCGGCCACTCCGTACTCCGGCTATCTCTACGGCCAGTCGATGAGTGTCGGAGAGAGAGTCGCGGTGGAGATAAGGGGGGCGGTGGAAGAGAAGAGGATAGGGGAAATCCTTACTTGATGGTGGAGGCAATTTATTCCATCATTTATGACGTTTTATTGACATTTTAATGACAAAAACGCTTCTTTTAGAGTTCTTTGCGATCTTAAAGCCCGACTTGTAAACTGCCGTTGGTCGGGGCTGTAGCTCATCTGGTAGAGCGCCGCGTTTGCAACGCGGGGGTAAGGGGTTCGAGTCCCCTCAGCTCCACCACACTTCGCTCTCGTTCACTTCGTTCACGAGAGCTACGCGTGGCAAGCCACTTACTTCCAAGCGAAGTGTGCCCCGCGTAGCCCGAAGGGCGAAGTGGGGCACACTTCAATTTGGGCTGCGCTTCGCTTGGCAAGCCATCAAAAGCGGAAGGTGGCTTCGTTCCTCGGATTCCGCGATGTGGCGGTTTTAGAAATTTTGATCGCTGATAGAAACATTGACATGATGCATTTCATTGTTATGATTTCACTATGTCAACGACAACAGTTTCGGACAGCGTTCAAGCGATTGAAGCTGCATTGGGCCAAATCGAACAGCAATCACTTGGTGCAACGCCAGAAGGACAGCAACTACTCGGAGGTGCTCTTGATGCCGTGCGAAGGGCGGTTTGCCTGAATCTCACGTCGCAGCTTGCCGATCCTTTGCTCACGCGTTTTGAGGAATTGGCAGCGGGCTGCGATAAATCAAAGATTTGGGACATAACTATTTCTACACTGCGTAGTGCACTTCTACGGAAAATAGCTGCAACACGCTTCGGTCTTAAATTCGATCCACAAGCAGAGCTCGCGGGCAATCAATTGTTGAGGGGCGCGCTCATGTCCATTCATACTTATACATTTCGGGATGACTTGCCATACAAGGGGGACAGATCAATCCTTAAGGAAATGATCGCACTCTTTCCCGATGTACAATGCCCGAAGTGAGAAGAAGGACGACAAAGATCCTCATGGCAGGCCGATTTTTTCATTTGCAATCCAATAGAGCGGAGTAAAATAGAAAACCTATTCCCCCTTTTCTATGTCTCCCTAAGCCAAGCGCTCCAAGAAAAAGGCCAAGAAGACGAAGGCCAAGCCGAAGAAAGTGAAGAAAACAAGGAAGGTTAAAGCCAAAAAAGTTAAAGCGAAGAAAGTTAAGACCAAGAAAGCTAAGGCCAAAAAACCGGCTTCCAAGGCCAAAGCCAAGCGCGTGGCAGCCAAGGCAAAAGCGGTGAAAGAGAAGGTCCTCGGCAAAGTCGTGCATTTCTATGACCGCATCAGTGTTGCCATCATCAAGCTTAAGTCCCCGCTTCGAGTCGGCGACCGGGTTTGTTTCAAGCGCGGTGAGCAGAAACTGGTGCAGTCCATTTCATCTTTGCAGATCAACCATCAGGCGGTCGCGAAAGCGGCAAAAGGCGCAGTGGTCGGAGTGAAAGTGAAGAAGCCGATAAAGGAGGGGGCGGTGGTGATGGCAGCATAAAAAAAGGCAAAAGGGCAAAAAGGGAAAAAAGGCCCTTCTTTTAGAGTTCTTTGCGATCTTAAAGCCCGACTTGTAAACTGCCGTTGGTCGGGGCTGTAGCTCATCTGGTAGAGCGCCGCGTTTGCAACGCGGAGGTAAGGGGTTCGAGTCCCCTCAGCTCCACCACACTTCGCTCTCGTTCACTTCGTTCACGAGAGCTACGCGTGGCAAGCCACTTACTTCCAAGCGAAGTGTGCCCCGCGTAGCTCTGCCCAAGTCTGGGTAATTGCTTACGACAAGCTCTGTCTTAATCCTTTACAATTCGCAGAGCGAAGTGGGGCTACAATCGAGCAGCTATGCACTATGTTTATATTCTGAAACTTGAAAACGGTCAGTATTACATCGGCTGTACCGAGGATCTTAAGAAACGTCTTGAGAAACACAAGCATCATGCCGTACCAACGACAAGCCGTATTCGCCCACACGAGCTTTTGTTCTATGCAGCATTCAAGAGTAAGGAGAAAGCATACGATTTTGAGAAGTACCTGAAAAGTTCTTTAGGGTTTGCATTCCGAAATAAGAGGCTTATTTGATGCACTTTGGATAGGTCTGCACACTTTGCGCTACTTTGCACACAATCTGTTTAAGTCCCCTCAGCTCGAACCATTGGAATCTTAGGTGATTCTACATATCAATGTGATACTGTCAAGTTCCAGCGACGAATGAACTCACGAATTGGCTGATCAGTTTTTCTTTCCTCGAGTCACCGCGGCTTGGAAAGCCGCTGCTAAAGTGTTTTGTTTCTAATTAGCAAAATCTTCTTTCACGTCAGCAGCGGCCGTCCCCGGCCGCGGTGATGCGATAATTCTGACATCTTTGGAAAAAAATCTGCCAATTCGTGAGTTTATTCGACTGAAGGTGTTTGTTGGCCTGCCGGATGCGGTCGGGAAGGAGCATCATGAGAGAGAAGTGTAGCGCGAATGGGATGTGATCACACCGGAGCACCGGGCCATCCTATGGGACTGATGAGCCCAGAGGCCGTCGGTTCCCTATCGCAAAGGACCATGAATAGTCGACGATGCTCACAATCGTCAGGAGTGCTAGGAGCGCCATAGAAATCCGTATGAACGATCCGTGTTGCGTCAGCAGGCTCACGAGGGCGACGAATTGCATGCACGTAACGAGTTTGCCCAGGAACCGGGCCTTGATGGCGGGCAGGCGGCGCCTGAAGAGGGCGATACCCATGACGGTGAAGATGTCCCGGGCGAAGAAGATCAGTGCGTAGTAGAGGGGCAAACGGAGCACGACGAGGAGGGCGGGGAACACGATGAGCACGAAGATTTTGTCGAAGAGCGGATCGATGAAGCCCCCGGCGGACGATGCCCAGCGCCATCGGCGTGCCACCGCACCATCCAGGTAATCGGAGAGGACGGCCAGCGCGAAGAAGGCGTACTTCCAGGGCGAATTGAGAGAGATCACCACGAGTACCGCGAGCGGCAGGCGGGAGGCGGAGATCAAATTGGGAACGGTCAGGAGCTTGGTCATCCGGAGGCGGAGTAGATGAGGAGGACAGGGAGGTGATCGGAGACCAAGGGGGAGAAAATGACCCTGAGCGAGCGGACGGCGATCGCCGGCGAGCAGAGGAAGAGATCCAGAGCCTTCGCCGGCTTGCAGGCGGGGTACGTGCAGTCGTGCGCCCCGTTCACGATGCGGAGGCGGGATGATTCCGTTAATTCATCGAGTTCCTGGAATCCGCGGAAGATATTGAAGTCGCCGCAGAGGATGGTTCGGCCATGACCGGGAAGCAGCTCCCTGAGCTCATGAAACTGCCGCTGGCGCGCGGAAGCGGAGAGGGGAAAGTGGGCGGTGAAGAGGCTGATGCCATCCCCAAGATCCACTTCGTAGAGGAGCCGCTTGAGGCCGTGCGAAAAACAGTGTTTGCGGATGGGCCTCTCCTCTTTGAGGAGGATCCCGTTTTGGCGGTGACGGAGGAAGGGGGTGTGAGAGGGAAGACGCGGTCCGTACTTATTGGCGGCGTCCCAAAAGGGATAGAGCTCCCGAAGCGCCGTCCGGATGCGCTCGAACGAGTGGGACGTCACCTCGGCAAAGCAGCAGACGTCCGGTTGAATGTTGCGGAGGAGAGCAATGATCTTCCGCTCCGTCTCGTGCTGCGCGCGCCTCGACGGGAAGAGCTGCCGGTGGCCGCGGAAGACATAGTCCCTGAGCGAGCCATTGAGTCCGGCGCAGTATCCCGCGTTGAGGAAGAGGATCGAGCGACCCAGCATGTCTCGATGATGACACAGCTCGGTATCTGTTGCGAGTTGCGCCGGCACGCGCTCATCCACATACTGCGTGCATGCTCAACTTGGTTCTCTCCGCACTCTTCTTCCTGCTGCCCGCGTACGTGGCCAACATGTGTCCCGTGTTTGCAGGCGCTATGCGGCTTCCTCTCGACATTCCAATTCAGCCAAGCCTCTTTGGCAAGCACAAAACTTACAGGGGAGTGTATGCGTCATACCTCGGTGCTCTCCTTGCGCTTTTTTTGCAGCGATGGCTGCAGGAACACGGAGTTCTGGAATCCTTCCGGTTGCTCGATTACCACGCAAGCAACCTTTGGCTTCTCGCGGCGCTCTTCGGCCTCGGCGCCATCGCGGGCGACCTGGTGAAATCTTTTTTCAAGCGGCGGTTGAAGATCGCCGAGGGCCGACCTTGGATTCCCTTTGATCAGATCGATCTCGTCCTCGGAGCCCTCATCTGCGTGAGCCCGGTGTATGCGCTTGATCTGCCGCGGGTGCTCGTTCTGCTGCTCCTTACTCCGTTCCTGCACTTCCTCACCAACCTCACCGGTTACACTCTGGGGCTCAAGGATGTTTGGTGGTGACCCATCTCCTTTAGCCGACTTTTTCTCTGGCGAAGCATAGGATAAGACCGTGCAGCGCCGTCCGCCTCCGGATGAACCCGCCCGAGCCATCCGCCGTTTGGAACGGCATACGGAGCAAAAATGAGTTGGCCTTTTTTATCCGGTCGAAAAGGGTCTGCACTGCTCAAGCTTATTACGAATCATACCACTTCGCGTTTAAAACGTTCTTAATCAGACGCGCTGGCGGTATGGAGTTCTTGGCTTGAGTAAACGCTACGCGGTACGAGATGATGCCGTTACGAATGACCGATTAGTTATGTTTTAAATGCAAAATGGTATCAGTGGCTGGCAGTCAGTTTGACTGAATAGACATTCTAAATATTTTATTTGCCTTTTTTTTGGCGAGAGTAGAATGGCAAATATCCTTTCCCCATAATTTATGTCCCCCAAAGCAAAGCAACCGAAAAAGAAAGCCAAGAAGGCGAAGAAGACAAAAGCCAAAACAATCAATAAAGACAGAAAGGTGAGAAAGGGCGGAAAAGGAAGAAAGGTTTCGAAAGCCAAGGTGAGGAAAATCGTCGCAAAGGGGAAAGCCGTGAAGCAGAAAGTTCTCGGAAGGGTAGTGCATTTTTATGACAAAATCAGCGTGGCGATCATCAAAGTCAATTCGCCGTTCAAGCTTGGCGACACAGTTTGTTTCAAGCGAGGGGACGAGAAGGTGACGCAGTCAATTTCTTCACTGCAGGTAAACCACCAGGGCGTGCCGAAGGCGGCGAAAGGAGCCGTAGTGGGAGTGAAAGTGAAGAAGCCGATAAAGGAGGGGGCGGTGGTGATGGCAGCATAAAAAAAGGCAAAAGGGCAAAAGGGAAAAAGGGAAAAAAGGCAAAACGTGAAAACGAGAAACCCTGCTTCTTTGCCCTGTTTATCTGTCCTTTTGCCTTTCTAAAAGTCCGAAGGAGCTGGCGGGGTGTTTCCTCCGAAAAGATTTATGATCGGCGAAAACAAGAAGTCCGACGTGCCGGTCATGGTCGTCAGGCTCCAGAGGAAAATAAAAATCCCGACAATGATCAGTACGTTGTAAATGCCGCCGATAGAGGCGGCCCAAGCCGGGTCGCCGAGCATTCCTCCGATGCGCTCGCGGTAACGGATGAGAACGTAGCCGAATATGATGCCGAAAATTCCACCGATGATATTCATATTTTCAGCCGAGAAGCGAACTCAAGCGCGCAGCCACGTCTTCTTTCTGTCGGACCCCGATGAAGGTATCGAAAACCTCGCCGTTCTTGAACAATATAAAAGTCGGAATGCTCATGACGTTGAACTGCCCCGGAGTCGCGCTGTTCTCATCGACGTTTATTTTATAAAAAGCCACCTTCCCGGAATACTCCTCATCAAGCTCGTCGATTATAGGATTCATGGCTTTGCACGGGCCGCACCACGGAGCCCAAAAATCAACTAAAACCGGGATCGGCGATTTGATGACTTTCGACTGAAACTCGGCGTCGGTGAGGGGGGTGGCCATAGAAAAATATGAGTATCGGGGTGGGAAGAAGAGTATCAGAGTTTGTTCCATTGCTAAATTGTTAAATTGTTAAATTGTTGACAGGCAACAACGCGCGTTTCGCTATTGATGTCCCTTCGACAGAATTCCCCTCGTGATTTGCTTCCCGATCTCCACCGCCGGCTGGCCGTAGATATCTATCCGGTAGAGTTTCCCCAGATAGACCACTTCGGTCATCAGCAGGAAAAACAGCTGGCCGACATGATATTCGTCCAGCCGCTGGAGTGAGATGGTGACATGCGGGCGTTTGACCGATGTGAGCGCCTGGCTCGTGCCTTCGTAGCAAGCATCGAGCAGCTGGCCAAAGGTTTTGCCCGAAATATAATTGAAGGCATCCGGCAGGACGCGCGGCAGCTCGAGCCTGGGCTTGTCCAGCTCCCGGATGAAAAGGTGCCAGCATTTCCTGGGTCCGGCCATCCATTGCTGGAGCAGGGAGTGCTGATCCTGCGTGCCGATGGCGGCCAGCGGAATCGGATTGAAACCGTCGTTTTTTCCCAGGCTTTCGGCGAGTAGCTGCTGTTCCCAGCGGCCGAGTGATTGCAGCCTGTCGCCATAAGGCATGATCACGCGGATGGGATAACCGCGCCTGGTATCCAAAAGAAACTGCACGGCAGCCAGCGTGGCCGCGGGATTGCGGCTCAGGGTGGTTTCCTGGCAGTGGGTGTCCATCTCTTTGGCACCGCGGAGGAAAGCCGCAGGGTCGCCGCCGAGGAGTCCGAGCGCCAAAAGGCCGACGGGAGTGAATATGCAAAACCGGCCGCCGACGTTGGGCGGGATGGAAAGTGCGTGAATCCGGTTGGCTTTCGCGAAAGCCCTCAGCGGCCCGCCGTCCGGGTCGGTGATGGCTATCACCCGGTTGCAGGGGTGGCTCTTCACCGTTTCTTTCAGTTTTTCAAAGCAGGCGAAAAAAGCGGAAATGGTTTCCAGTGTGCTGCCCGACTTACTGACCACGACTATCAAAGCGCTGCGCCAGTCGATAAGCGACAGATGCAGCTGAAGCGATGCCGGGTCGATGGTGTCGAGCACCAGAAAAGCGGGGGACGAAGGCGATTCAAAAATCTCCTGCAAGACTTTCGGCCCCAGACCCGAGCCCCCGATTCCGATCCAGACCACGGTTTTTATGTTCTCGGTTTTAACCATGTTTAAAATGTCCGTACAATTTTTCAGGGCGGCCTTGTCATACGGATTCATTGACCAGGCATGTAATCCTTTTTCTCTTTCCTGCAGCCATTCTTCGGTGTGACGACGGACGGTTGTACGGATCGCCGAGAATTCCTGGTCGGGTATTCCGAAACTAGGAGTTATCACTTTTGCCAGGGTGCCTTTTATGTCGAGGGTGATCATTAGAATTGATAATTGAGAATTGATAATTGAGAATTAACGCAAGTTGTTAAAGGAAAACATGTGGGGTGATAAATAAGATGTTGTTGCAATGAGTGAAGAGAGGGCGAAATGTTGGGAGGAATTATCAATTATCAAAGGGAGCGGAGGACGGCGGCGACGCGATCCTCGGTTTTTTTGATCTTCGAAGGAAGCTTTTGCAGAGCGGTGACTATATCCGGCTGGTCGTAGCCGAGTGAAGTCAGCGCGGCTATGGCATCGGAATCCAGCGAAGCCATTTTTTCCCGTGTTTCGGGATGTACGCGGGTCAGCCATTCCGGATGTTTCTCAGAAAGCGACTTGAGGTCGACCAAAAGCTTCTCGGCGGTTTTTTTACCGACTCCTTTTATCGTGGTCAGTATTCCGGTGTCCCGGGAATGAACCGCCTGCAGGATAATTTCTCTCGGCATGGAGACGAGTTCCAGAGCCAGCTTCGGGCCGATGCCGGAAATATTGAGAAGTTCCGTGAAAAAGTTTCGCTCGGGAAAGTCCTCGAAACCGTAGAGATCCAGCCGGTCCTCGCGGACATAGGTAAAAACTATCACCGAAGTCAGCGCGCCCTCGGTCTGCATGTCCCAAAAAGGATAAGGGACAGTAAGGAGGTAAGACACTCCCGAAACGTCTATTGCGATCTGAGGGATGGCCAGTTTGTGAACGGTTCCCTTGAGCGCGAAAAACATATGCATGATGGTAACAGAATCATCAAAAAATTGCCAAGATTAAGACGCAGGGTGTGGCATTGCTAAATTGTTAAATTGCTAAATTGTTCGCAAGCGGAACGTTGGTTTGTACTTGGTAAATAACTCAGATAAAGCATTGCGATCATCCTGATGAACGAATCGGAACAGCTTAGCAATTTAATCTTGGTCTTGCCCTAATCGTATATCGCGGTTTTGAGTCTTCAATAAAGAAGTGGTTTCTGCTATAATATCCCGATGCCTTTTTGCGCTGGAAACACCGCAAAAAAAATCGCGGCTGTCGCGGTTGTTTTTTCGCTGATGCCGCTTAACGGTTGGGCAAGTGAAAGCAAAGAGCGGCTGGCCCAGGCCAGAGATGCGTTCGATGATCTGTGGAATTCGGCGTCGGAGACCAGAAAAAAGAGGGATGATCTGGAACAAAACCTGGAGAATTTCGACCAAAAAGTCGAGCAGGCCAGGAGAGACCTGGCGCAGACGGTGGACAGCCGGAGAGATATCCGGGAAAAAATCGCCAAAAAGCGGACTTTGATCGAACTCCTCGAAAAACAGATAAAAGCCGCCGGGGAAACCGAATCTTTTTACAGCTCCGTGGCCCTGAACGAAAAAGACGATTACGTCGCTTTCATCCGGTATATCTCCTCGAAAGAAACCGCATATCTCGAAACAGGGCCCGTCTTCGGCGGAAGCGTACTCCGCCGGGTGCTGAAAGGCTCGCTTGGCGAATCGATTGACGAGCAGCTGGCCGGCAGCGCCCTGATCAAAGCCCGCGGAAAGTTTTTGAAACAAGTCGGGTACCTGGTCGAGGAATCCGGCCGCGCGGAAGAACGGTTGAAAGAAATCGCCAAGGAATACACCGCTGAACTGGAGTCTCTGGAAGGACAAAGCAAAATTCTCGGAAGCATCGCGGACAAAAATGCGGCATTCATCGATGACAGCTGGCGGCTTAAGAAACTTACGGAAGAAGAATTGCAAGCCGTAGCCCGGGAAGAGGGCGAGGCGCAAGCCAGAGTTTATTCGATGCGCGACAGTCTGGCATCAATCAACAATCAGCTTAGAGAAGAGCGGCTTTCCGAGCTTCGATCCGAATTGAAGATCCAGGAGAACAACCAGCAGGACCTTTTGACTCAGATTGACGGGATCGAACGAAAAAGCACGGCATTGAAAATGCTGAATGATGCGGCGATGCGAGCGCTGCAAAACGCGATGCAGAAGAAAAATACCGACAAAAAACTTTATAAAAAAATCGATGAGCTTAAGCAATCGATTGGAGTAAAAGAAGAAGAGCTGAAAAAAATGGGAACGGGATCGAAGCTCGCCCCCGGCCGGGTGCTGATGGCCGATTTGGATTTTCAGAAGGAGCAGCTGGCGCTGATGGAAGAAGGCATCCCGGCCGATGCGGCGCGGGAACGGGTATCTGCCAGGCGGCAAGCCGAAGGCGCCGAGGAACGGATCGCGGATTATGCCGAAGCCGTACAAAAAATTTCCGCTGAGACAAGCCTGATGAATATTTCCATCGAGAAGAAAATGAAAGCGATCGAGGCCACGGAAAAAGAAACCGGTTTCGAGGGTTTGCCGCCGATATTCTCCTGGCCGGTAAGGGGGCCTTTGACTGCGACATTCCTGGATGCGGCTTATAAACTGGTTTTCGGCATGGTGCACCGGGCAGTCGATATCGCGGTTGCCCAGGGATCGCCGGTCAAAGCGATAGCGGAAGGAGTGGTCTTCGCGGTAAAAGACGGGGGAGCAAAAGGATACAGTTATATCCTGATCGGTCACCGGAACGGTTATGCCTCACTTTACGGCCATGTTTCATTCGCCATGGTCAAGAAGGGCGACATCATCCGTTATGGGCAAACCATCGCCCTGTCCGGCGGCAAGCCCGGCACTAATGGCTCTGGACCGATGACCACCGGGCCGCACCTGCATTTGGAAATAATGAAAGACGGCGAGCATGTGAACCCGCTTAGTGTGCTGCCGAAATAGCGGATCATTCCGAATTTGTAGGTAGGATTTTTGAGAGAATTAAATACAATTCAGCAGCGGCCTTTCAGGCCGCGGATCGTATGTCATACCATTTTGCATTTAAAACATAACTAATCGGTCATTCGTAACGGCATCATCTCGTACCGCGTAGCGTTTACTCAAGCCAAGAACTCCATACCGCCAGCGCGTCTGATTAAGAACGTTTTAAACGCGAAGTGGTATCAAAGCATGATTGCAAGTTAATCGGGTAACTTTAGGACACTCAACGGATGGTACCTCTACTCGAACAATCCGCGGCCTGAAAGGCCGCTGCTGGATCCAAATCATTATTTTTTGAATTATGCAGATTTTCTCTCCAAAACCACCACAAACTCGCCCTTGATTTTCATTGTTTTGATCTGTTCTTTCAGCTCGCCGATTGAGGTAGAAATCACTTCTTCATAAAGCTTCGTCAGTTCCCGCGCGATGACAATGCGGCGGTCGGGCTGACTTGAAAGAATATCTGAAAGTTCCGAAAGAGTTTTGGAAATCCGGTGGGGTGATTCGTAAAAAACGATCGTCTGTTCGACATTTTTCAGGCTTTCAAAAAGCGTCTTCCGGCCTTTTTTTACCGGCAAAAACCCGAGGTACGAAAATCGATTTATCGGAAGGCCGCTGGCGCTGAGCGCTGCCAAAAAAGCCGAAGGGCCGGGGACGACTTCGATTGCGAGGTCAGCTTTTCTGGCGGCGGAGATTATTTCAAAACCCGGGTCCGATATACAAGGAGTGCCGGCATCCGAGACCAGGCACAGGCGCTGGCCTTGTTTCAGCCGGTCGATTATTGCATCCACTTTTTTGGGATTGGAATAACCGTGGAACGAGATCAATTGTTTCTTGGGTAAATTCAGAAAAAGCAAAAGCGTTCCGGTTACTCTGGTGTCCTCGCAAACAATGGCGTCGCATTCCCTGAGTTTACTCAGCGCTCTCAAAGTGATGTCATCCAGATTGCCGATGGGCGTTGAAACAATTGAAAGCATAAATGCTCGATCGAATCTAAATGTTGCAATAGGCCATGAGCGAATGAAATGAGCCGAACGGGCCGATGGGAGTCGAGACGATGGAGAGCACCTATACCTACTTTACCTTCCTGACCTAATCAAGTTAATCCTTTAATCATGCGAATCATGGTTCAGACAATATCCCATGAAAAGAGGTGCGGTTTTTTTCGGCCAGACTGAAGACGCGATGCCAAATGCCTAAGGCAATCGATTGATCGCGATCCAAATTTTCAGTTTCCTTTATGGCTGCTATCGCGGCTAAATCTATTTTTCCCCCCGGATTAATTATGCGCTCGTCTGACTCTTGGATTGTGCCAATCAGCGAATCAAGTGCCTTCTGAGTTCCTGCCTGATAAAACCTGGTTATTGCAGTTTCTATTTCTTGATGTACTGAATGCAACTGTTCGCGTGACATGGGTTTTTTGTCGAGCGCCTGTACGCCCCGACGGCAGAATTGAATCACCGCCGCCATACCCTCGAGGACGCGAAGATCGGCGAGGTCGCGGATGCATAGGGCATCCAGAACAGCCGTATCGGGATCGGCATCCTGCTCGAGCTGACGAAGCAGCGGACGGATGATTTTTTGTTCCCGCCTGTTATTTGCGACATCAAACAATTTGGCGGCCTGAGGATAAGTTTTGATTTGTTCTTCGTTGGTTGCGTGAGTTCTCATTGCTCCCAATAATCTTCTTTGAAGATCCGGTTCTATGGCGGAAACTTTGTCCAGATCAGCCCGGTCTAAAAATGTGCGGATTTCTTTCATATAAAAATATTAAAATCTAAAATAGTAATAATGTCAAGGATAATCCGCGATTTTTCAAGCAGTGGTTTTTGGCAGCTCCAGCGGTTTGTCTTGGTTTTCACGCCTCGGCAAAGGCCGGATTTTCATCTCTTTTTCAGACACATTAAACTGAACATGATCCCAAAACTTTGCGCGCCAGGAATCGGGGACTGTGCCGGTGTAGGGGATGCGGCCGCCGATAGGCAGTACGAACGCGTGATTACCGTTTGATTTCAAAAATTCGTCGAAGGTTCCGTCAAATTCATGGACTGTCGTATTTTCGAAGATAGTCAGATGATTCTGACCGGTTTTACAGACGACCATTTGATGTGCTTTTTCGAGATTCCAGTACGGAAATGTGGAGTAGATCGCAGGTTCGCCGCCGTGTTCTAATGCCCACCTGCCGATAAGTTCCGTGAAATTGTTGCAGGGTCCCTCAAATTTCACCGTTTTATTTTTCGGGTCGAGCTTTTTGTTTTTTTTGAATCTTTCCGGCGGCTGCCTGTAGGTCCGGAAAAAATTCCAGATCCAGGGATTCTCATGTTTTGCATTGGCCTTCAAAAATTCCTCCAGATCCTCGACAGTCTCTATCGCTTGAATAAGGGTTTCGATATCCATCTTCGGATCCGGGGCCTCATGCGGAACGGGCGAACCGCCGGACTGGACGACTATGGGTGGCGGCGGGATCTTTTGCCTGTAAATACGTTCGGTATCGCCGAGAAAACCGGCCATAAGCGCGAAAACCGCGAATTTTTTCGTCATCATAAATTCCATCACCCGGCTTCGTGGAAGGTTTTGTTTTGCATGGTCAATTTTTGTTTCAGGGTCAGGAGAGGAGGATGCTTCCGGGATCTCCATCTTTCGCGAGGTTAACGTGACTCTTTGGACCACGCAAATTTTTGGGAAGCGGTGATGTGTTTTTGGTTTAAGGTTATTGGTTTTTGGTTAAATGATAAAAAATAAAATCACTGGTATGAACCCCAGAGCAAGCTCTGGACTCCTCTTTCCGCAGCAAGCTGCGGGGAATCAGACCATAGCCTTCGCGAGCAGTTCTCCTGCATCCAAGCTCCTCGTCGGCCGAAGCTCCAACAGGAGCGAAGGCTGATTGAAACATTTCTGATCATCAAATAAAACAGAAACCAAAAAACCAATAACCAAAAACCTGTTTTCGGCCTTCCATTTTCATTCCTTTCTGGTACTCTCTTTGGGCTGCCGAATTACTCACTTTTTCAATATGGCGAAAGATCCGAAATCCGAAGATTCAACACCCCAGAACCCCATCGGCAACATTCAGGCCAGGCCGATCGTGACCGAAATGGAGGAAAGCTATCTCAATTACGCGATGAGCGTCATAGTTTCCAGAGCACTGCCCGATGCCCGGGACGGACTCAAGCCGGTGCATCGGCGGATCCTGTACGCCATGCATGAGCTGGGATTGCGCTCCACCGCGAAATTCAGAAAATCCGCCGCGGTCGTGGGTGAAGTTATGGCCAAGTATCACCCGCACGGCGACTCGGCCATTTACGATGCTCTGGTCCGGATGGCCCAGGAATTCGCCATGAGGTATCCGCTGGTTTTCGGCCAGGGAAACTTCGGATCGATCGACGGTGATCCGGCGGCGGCCATGCGTTATACCGAGGCCAAGATGCAGAGTTTTTCCGATGAGATGCTGCAGGATATCGAAAAAAACACGGTGAATTTCAGTCCGAACTACGACGGAACCAGGAATGAACCGGCGGTATTGCCATCAAAAATTCCGAATCTGCTTTTGAACGGCACGGTCGGTATCGCGGTGGGCATGGCCACCAACATACCGCCGCATAACTTAGTCGAGCTCGTGAACGCCGTGATGCACTTGATCGACAACCCGGATGCGACCGTCGAGGATCTGCTGAAGTTCATAAAAGGCCCCGATTTTCCCACCGCCGGTTATGTATTTGACAAGGAAGCGCTGAAAAAAGCCTATCTCACCGGCAGGGGATCGGTCGTGGTCCGCGGCAAGGCCGAGATCGAGGAAGTCGGAAACCGGCATATTATCCGCATCAGCGAGCTGCCCTACCAGATCAACAAAGCGGTTTTGATCGAACGGGTCGCCGAACTGGTTACGGACAAAGTCATCCAGGGCATTTCGGATATCCGCGACGAATCGGACCGGGACGGCATCCGGGTGATCATCGAGCTCAAAAAAGACAGCTACCCGCAGAAAGTTTTGAATCTGCTTTACAAGCATACCGATCTGCAGACGTCGTTCGGTTATAACTGCATAGCGCTGGCGGACGGCTTGCAGCCGAAGCTTTTGAATCTGGAGGAATTCCTGGAAATATTCGTCGAGCACCGGCGGACAATGATAACGAGAAGAGTGACCTTTGACCGCGACAGGGCGAAAGAACGGGCGCATATTTTGGAAGGGCTCACTATCGCCTTGAACCATATCGATGCGGTGATCGAGACGATAAAGAAGAGCGAAACCAAAGATGACGCCAGGTTGAATCTGGTCAAAAAATTCAAACTGTCCGAGATGCAGGCGACCGCGATATTGGAGATGCAGCTCCAGCGCTTGGCCGGACTGGAACGGAAAAAGATCGAGGACGAGCTGAAAGCCACTATGGCTTTCATAAAGGAATGCGAGGCGATTTTGAAAGACAAGAAGAAAGTCGATGAAATCATGAAGACGGAACTGACCGAAATCGTCAAAAAGTTCGGCGATGAGCGCCGGACGAAGATCATAGCGCACCCCGTCGGAGAGTTCTCCGCAAAAGACACGATCCCAAATGCGCCGATGATCGTGGCTTTGACTTCGCACGGCTATGTGAAGCGCCTGAGTCCGGCGCAATTCCGGGCGCAGAACCGCGGCGGGAAGGGCGTAAAAGGCATGACCACCAAAGAGGAAGACGAAATCCTGTGTGTTCTCTATGCCAACAACCACGACGACATGTTGTATTTCACTAATACCGGCCGGGTATTCAAGCTGCCGGTTTATGAGCTGCCGCAGGCCAGCCGGGTGGCCAAGGGGCAGGCGATCGTTAACATGCTTCAGCTCCAGCCGGGCGAAAAGGTCTCGGCGATAATGAAATCGAAACTCGAGGGTAAGACACACCTCTTTATGACCACCGTGAAAGGCACCGTGAAGCGGACCGATCTGAAGGAATTTGAAAATATCAGGCGGTCGGGTCTTATAGCTCAGAAGATTAACGAAGGCGATGAATTGAAATGGGTTTTGCCCACCTCCGGGAAGGACGAAATCTTCATACTGACAAGGCAGGGCAAAGCCATCCGGTTCCCCGAAGCCGATGTGCGTTCAATGGGACGTTCGGCGGCCGGTGTCCACGGGATCCGTCTCCAGAGCGGAGATCAGGTGGTGGAGGCGGCTGCGGTTTCCAATCCGGCGGAGAGCGGACTTTTGGTAGTTATGGAAAACGGTCTGGCCAAAGCATCGCCGGTGACGCTTTACAGACTGCAGGGCCGGGGCGGAAGCGGTGTAAAAGCAGCGCAGTTGACTGCCAAAACAGGGGCGATTGTCGGTGGATCGATACTGAACAAAGACGATGATGGCGATCTGATCTGCATCAGTAAGCAGGGTCAGGCGATACGCATGAAACTGTCCGATATTCCGTCGCGGGGACGGGCCACTCAGGGTGTGATAGTGATGCGCCTTACCGGCGGCGACAAGGTCGCCTCGATGAGCGTCATCCTTATTGATCCAAATGCGGTGGCGGAAGTCGAAGCGGCGGCGGAGGAGGATAAAGAAGAATAATTGAGAATTGATAATTGATAATTGAAAATTCCCCCAATATTTCGCCCACCTTACGGCTTATAATCGCTTTGCAAACTTCCAGCGTAATTCTCAATTGTCAATTATCAATTTGTCTCTTAAACTCTCCCCGCTATGAAAGCAGGAATTCATCCGAAATTGTTTCCCGATGCCGTCACGACGTGCGTGTCATGCGGTACGGTGTATAAAATTCCCGGGACGGTGCGAAAGCAGCAGGTGGAAGTCTGCAGCCATTGCCATCCCGTTTACACCGGAGAATACCGCGGCGTGATCGCTTCCGGGCGAGTCGACCGTTTCCGGAAAGTATCCGAAGCCGCGAAAAAGAAGCAGGCGGAGATGAAGGTGGTCGAGGAGAAGAGGAAGGCGAAGCCGGTAAAGAAAAAGGCGAAGAAATAAGGCAAACAGGAAAAAGGGCAAGAGGGAGAAAAGAGAGTGTGATGGCTGACTTGAAAATTCGCATTGGAGGTTTTTCTTATATGGTGTACGATAGGACACCTATACACCTTTTCCGCTTAAATCATGACAACGAATATTTCACTGTTTCAGGGCAAAACCATACGCAAGACGTTTCATGGCGATGAGTGGTGGTTCTCCGTGGTGGATGTGGTAGGAGCTCTCACGGACAGCGTAAATCCGCGGGATTACTGGTTTAAAATGAAAGCCCGTGTTCAAGCGGAGGATGGATTTGAACCGTCGACAGTTTGTCGACAGATGAAATTGTCCGCTGAAGACGGAAAAATGCGCGAAACAGATTGTGCAAATATTGAAGGCATCTTTCGCATTATCCAGTCCATTCCATCACCCAAAGCCGAACCGTTCAAGCTCTGGCTGGCGAAGGCTGGGTATGAGCGCGTGCAGGAAATCGCCGATCCGGAGAGATCAGTCGACAGGGCGAGAGAGAATTGGCAGAAGCACGGCAGAAGCGAGAAATGGATCCAGCAGCGGATGACGGGTCAGGAAACGAGAAACAAGCTGACGGATTACTGGAGCGGACATGGCGTGAAGAAAGGCGACGAATTTGCCGTTCTCACGAACATAATTCATGAGGAATGGAGCGGGCTCACGGTGCGCGGCCACAAAAATATCAAGGGACTCCGGTCGCAGAATCTGAGGGATCACATGAACGAGGCGGAACTGATTTTCACGGCGTTGGCCGAGCTTTCCACCCGCCAGATCGCCGAAACAATGCAAGCGGAAGGTTTCGAGAAGAATAAACTTCCGGCAAAGAAAGGCGGTCAAATCGCCAAGGATGCGCGGAAGGCACTTGAGGACAAGACGGGGAAATCGGTTGTCTCAGAGGATAATTTCTTGCCGCCCGGCACCTCGAAGAAACGCGTGAAATACCTGACATGAATGACAAAATCTGAGCGGTTTGACCGGGAAATGAAAAAAATGACGGAGTGATTTCACCTTCCCGTGAAGAAATAGAAGGGGAAAGAAAGCGAAGAAGTAGGCAATGATTTTTGGTTTTACATGAGAGTGTAAGTTTTGCAAAACTATAAATAATAGTGTAAAATACTATAAAATGAGTAGACACAAAAATTCAATGTCGTTCCACGAATCGCGATTGATTTTTCGTGCACCTGATTCCGTGCCATCGGCCAGTGAAAGGGAGTCGCAGTTGGCAGAATACCGAAAACAAACCATCCGGGAAAAGCTCAAGACGCTTCGCAACAATCTGCCGCCGATTGAAAACATGCATTACCGCGCGGACGGCTTACTCGATTCATTTCGCTTCAATGGGTATTCGGTTGACTGCTCTAAGGCACCTCTAGAATACGGGGAGACGATTTCGACAGCATTATTATCGCTGCAAAAAGTTACACGTCTCATTGAAAGCAAGCGGTCCATTGCCGGATCCAAAGATCACATCACCATCATTCTCAATGCCAAGACTGGTTTTGACCTGATCGTGCAAGAAGGTGGCAAGGAGAAGCACTATGTCGCAACGACACGGGAAGTGTTGCTCGTAACTGAAGAGCATCATGATTTTTCCTCCGAAGAGGAGCGGAGGAAGCTGCCGGATCTCCAGAAGCAATTGCATGTTGCACAAGAGAAAAATGACCTGAGTGAAGAAAATTGGAAGTTAATCGATCGTCTTTTCAGGGAAGTGCGAACCATCCGCCGCAAGATGGACGTCAGATTGGTTCGAGATGAGGAAACCAATGCCGAGGTACGTCAGTACGATCTGCACGAGCATCCTGTATTCGAACGGGCGCTTGGTGGTGGGATGGTTCAGCAGGATGCGTACGAGTTGGAGGGCTTACGAGAACGCACTATTCTTCGCAACGGACAGCCGGAACGATCAGAGGGATATCGCGGCGATACGCTCGTAGCCCGTCATTCATACAAGGAAGGAAAACTGGAGAGAACGGATCACATCCAAATTATGAATGACAAGGAACGCATCACTCATGTCACGCAACACTCGAACGGGGAAGTTCTGTTCCCCGTCTCTCGTGAGGGAAAAAGGATGCTCCTTTCCCCATTCGGAGAGAGTCCTCTATCTAGCACAGAGATGGAGGAGGTGATGGCACATCTCAATACAAAAGAGGAATTCGACTTTTTTGAAGAAATATACTGGAAGAATATTGCACCACTCCATGGGAAGAACGATGCTCTCCGTGATGCCGTGTTGAAAAAAGGGCGGATCCTCTACGGAGTGGAGCAAAACATACAAAATCTTGAGAGTTATTTGAACGAGCGGGGCGTTCCTTTTCAAGTCCGGCTTGACCCGTCCATTCCCGAAGGTTCGAGAGTGAAAATGCGCGAAATCGCCATGGTCCTCCCACAACTTCTCCAAGCTGTTGGCACCTATCCCGCCTCCTATTTGAAGAAAGGCTTGCGTACTCTGTATATCCTCGGGAATCTTCAAATGAAGAAGTTGGAAAATCCTGTGGGGTTTTATGATTCTGATCGGGGGATTATTGTCATGAGCCCTCTTCAGCACGATGGGGAATCGGTTGCCAGAATGATTTTTCATCATGAATACTTTCACTTCTCTGACGACACGGATATATCGGGCCCCAGAGGTTCACTTGATTGGAGGCATCGATTCCACGGCGACGGAATGTTGCCCGACGGAGAGAATGTTTACGGGAAATTCCAAAAGAAGGTCATAACGAGAGATATCGCTTGGACAAGCGAACTGTCTTCCGCTGGGTTCGCGAGACCTTATGGGCGCCTGAATCCGAAAGAAGATCGCGCGACGATTGCCGAGGCTCTCCTTGACCCATTGACTTTCCCCGATTTTAGAAAAAAAACGGAAGGAGACCCGCTGCTTCGTGAAAAAGTGGCTGCCATCAAACGCACATACTTCGTGCGTTCATCCGGGAGAATGGACGAGCAATTTTGGAAAGACGTCGATTCGGGCGTCCGTATCGACCCCGCCTATTGGCAGCAAAGGGAAGGCAGGGGGGATTTCAATACCGATGCAATCCATACGTTGGAACGCTATGCTGCCGCCAACGAAGCACAGAAAACTCCGATAGCAATACGGTCCTTTTCCAAGGAATATTTCACCGAAGGGCGACGAGACGAAAACAGAGAAGCTCAAGTCAGAACGAAGTGGCGGACACTTGTGAAGGATAGGGTACGTTTAAATCCGTACGATAGGGTTGCGTGGGTGACGCTCCGTGAAACATATGATTTCTGCAATCAAGAATCGGCGAAATCGCTCATTCTCCAAGAACAGATTGCTCTCTTTGAAATGCGGTTGAAGGTACTTCCGGTGCAGGATCACGAACCATCATATTATTCTGAACTCGCCAGACTCTATGTGGATGACGGGAAAACGGCGCAAGCGAAAGAGTGTTATGAGCGGGCGAGCAAGCTCTTCCCGCACGATGTAACATTGCAGCGTGCAGTGTTACAGAAATAATTACGAAATTATGAGATTCAAGCATGAGCATTTATAAGCAGGGTTTCTTAATTCTTAATACGTAATTCTTAATTCATCATGTACTCCTTTACAGTCTAGTTTTTGGGTTTAGGGTTTGGATGCTATACTTTTTTCGTACCGAACAGGCGGTCAAGGAGGATAGAAAAAGGGTTCACCAACCCAGTAGGTCATTCAGCCGCCATATGACATATTGAATGACATGGTGCACATTCCTTCCCTGCAGAGGATCGGAGGCTCCTTGTTCGTGGTGGTATCCCGTTTGCCACAAAAGATCTTCTGTAAGCTCATTGAAACGCTGGGCTTGCCGGTTCACTTCTTCTTCCTCCTGCTGTGTGAGCACGTGTGCGGTATCTTCGGTTACTGCGGCATCTTCTTGTGAACATACATCCTCGAGAGGATCAAGCTCGTCATCGGGAAGGGCGGCGACGAAAGCCTTGGCCTGTTCTTTTATAAGATGGTCTCGCAGAGAAGTCACTGTTTCTTGAACGGAAGGAAAGGGAGGTTTTTCCTCTTCCACGAGGCCGAGACTGCCGGCATTGCGCCGCGTTTCCTCGCAGAGCTTTTCGACAGCGGAACGGACATCGGGGTTGCCGAGAGAAATGACCTCCTGGCCCTTGAAGCGGGTACTCAATATACGGAGAAGCCGAGAAGCAGCGATGTGTTCCTGTGTTTGTTGGTGTACCAAATTCTGGAAATGCCTCGGAAGTTTGGGGGAAGGATCCGAACCGATGAGCGCATCCTGCCTGTCCATCGTGCGCAGTGCCTGTGACACAGAAAAGTGTGCGTTGAGCATCGCACTGTCATACCTGTGAGGGATGATTTCGAGGGTGCGCGCGATTTCCTGTTTTGCATGAATTTTGTGCGCCATTTTCCAGAAACCATCTCTCATTCTTTTTTTGTGCTGGCGGCTGCCTCCTGTTTCTATGATTTCTTCCGCCTCCAGTACGGCACTGAATTTCTCCGCCGTCCGGGCAAGCCGCGCATCTCGCTCATTTATTTGCGGATCAATCAAGAGTCCGGCGATCTGAATCTGATAATGCACACCGGTAAAATATTCGGGAGCACTCCGAAATAAGGTGTGGCATTCTTCCACGGCTTGCATTGCGCGCTTGTTTGTGTGCCCCAGGCGTTCCGCGGCGCACACGGCCAGCTCCATACGGTCGAGCTCCTCGAAGATGTCCAATGCCAGTTCCCTCCGTTGCTGCTCGTCCATCGTTTCCGGGTTATCGAGGGACTGCTCGTATACATCAAGTTGCTCCTTCCAATGCGCCGCTGCTGCCTGTACTTCTTCCATCGCATCCTCTGCCAGAGGCTTTCCCTGTCGGGCGACGAGCGTATCCGGGAAAGCTACGGTGCGCGCGGTATCCGGATCATCTTTGGTCAGTGCCGCAAGGCTGTCCGGCGGCAAGCGCCGGAGCCATTCTGATTCGGCTAGTAGAATGAGGGAATCTTGGGTGGTCCATTCGGAGTTGTCTTCCCCATTATCCTTAAATACGAGAGTTTGGATATCGTGAAGATGGATATCTGTGTACCACTGCATATCGCTGGGATCGATCCGGTTCTTGCGCCATATCTCCAAAGAAGTCCGCACATATGGGGACTTAATAGGAGGGCCTTCTCGCACGTCTCGGTATGGCAGAAATTCGTTCATTATTTGTAATATAATACAAATATTATATATTGTCAAATATAAGGAACCGAAATTCAGAAGTGAAACGCATAATCCAGAAGGGCTGCGAGCGTAGCGAGCAGCCCTCTTGGGAACATTCAACGAAGTACGGTATGA
>MFXU01000006.1:0-10596 GCA_001788965.1 Candidatus Peribacteria bacterium RIFCSPHIGHO2_02_FULL_51_15
CACCGCTCCTTTTCGTCCCCGGAGGGTGAAGTCTTCGGGGATAAGGTCATAGAAGTCCAGCGGCTCACCGTCGATGGCAAGAAGCGGGAGGCAATATTCCGCCTTCCACTTTGTTCGTGCCGTCTCCCACTCCGTGCGCTGCTCCCCGCTATCGCTGCGGATCACGTCGCTCTTGTCATAGCCCTCGCGTTGCAATCCCTCAACTACGATCTGCGCCGCTTCATCGAAACGCCGGGAAGAGGTGTACACGTAGGAGCGGTTCAAAGCGTCCTCCGTTTTTCTCTTGGCTTGCGGTAAGCGCAGAATCCGCCCAATGAGCTGCTCCACTCCGAGACGGGTCCCGAGATTGGAAACCGATGCGAGGACGTAAGCGAAGCTGCAATCCCACCCTTCCTTGAGAGCATTGCACGTCACGATATAACGGATGGGGCAGCGCGGGTCCTTCAAATCGGCATACTGTTTCAATTCATCCTCTTTCCCTGTTTTGATCCCTATTTCCTCCCGTTTCACTTTCAATTCCTTTTCCAGAAAAGCCACGAGCGTATGGACGTGGATTTTCCCCTCTCTTTCCTGTTCCATTTCCGCTTGCAGAAGCAAAATGGGGCGGACATAGTCCTTTGACTTCTTCATATTTAATTTTGCAATCTTCTCAAGCTCATCGCGTTTTTCCTTTGCCTCCCTCACAGCTTCCTGCCATTGGGTGATATTCGTCAGGTGAATTGGTATTTTCACCATTTCTTCCTGCTTAAGCTGTACGGCGGGGATGCTTACAAGAATGTTGCTCCCATTGAGCGGGGTAGCCGTGAATTCCACGATGCAGGAAGGCAGGAACTCTTTGATCACCTCCACGGAAAGCTCGGTTTGCGCGTTATGTCCCTCATCCAGGATCATCAGCGGCCGGTTCATTCTGATGACGTTTGCGAGGGATTTTGTCACAAGTCCCGCTTCGTCCTTGGGCAAGTCCATACCGGAAACATCCCGGAAATGTTCCATAAGCCCCCCGTTCTCTTCATGCACTTTGAGTCCTTCCTTATCCTTCCGGCGCACGGAGGCAAGTGTGGTAACGATAATGCAGAGATTTTCGGAAATATCGGATGGCTTGATACCCCGCGCCTCCACGATGTCCATCACACGCACGCGGGAGAGAAAAAAAGAATCCAGTGCTTCCCGGTAAGGATGATTTCTGTCCCGTAACTGCGCCAGAGTTTGAGTGCGTATCGTGTCACTCGGAACCAGCCAGAGCACCAGCCCGCTTTCCTCCTTTTCCAGCAAGAAGTGCTCGAAGGCGACATTTACGGCATAAGCGGCAATCAGCGTCTTCCCGCCGCCGGTCGGGACCCGGATACATACAAAAGGAGCCTTCGGATCGCCATGGAGGACGTTGTATGCCTTCCCGGTACGCTTATAGAAGGCGATGTTCGGATCGCCCTCTTTCCGCGCTTCCCGCAGGAAGCCCGTGAGATCATCCACGCATTGCCGCTGGTATTTCTTGAGTTCGAGCATAATTAGTAGAGCTTCACTTGATATGGAATCTGCTTGAAAACGATATTGAGGTTTCGCAGTGTTTCCTCGGAAAGCAGACACCGGTCGGCATAAACAACTTTCCGGGTCCCGTTCTTCGGTAGTTTCTTGAGTCCCTCCCGCGCAAAGGTGTTCTTTCCTTTTTCCGTGAAAAACAGGAAATACTCCGTTTCATCGCATTCCCCGATATATGGCTTCTTCATTTTCTTTTCATCGAGATCACGCTGTGTTTCCGTGAAGAACACGTACCGGGCAAGATCGAGATATGTTACCGGTTCGGAAATCTTTCCGTCTTTGTCAAAGAGTGTGGTATCGAGGCGCATGAATTGGAAGCCACCACCTGTTGGCTCGTATTTCCCCCATCCTTGGCTTACGCTTTTCAGTCTTGCTGCACTGATTCTTTCTGCGATATCTGATTCCATTTCCACAAGAACAAATTTTCGAGTGCCACCGTCCTCCTTGTTCATTTGCAGTGTTGCATGGCCTGTCGTTCCACTCCCCGCAAACGAGTCGAGGACAAGATCACATTTTCCGCAGATCATACCAATGATGCGTTTCATCAACTCAACGTTCTTCTCACCGTTTGCAAAATTCCAATCGAACCCAGCCTCCTGCAAATCAGTCCAATTGGTATCCAGAAGCGTTTCCGACGATTCCTCTAAACGATATTGTGGTTTTCCGCTCTTTGGATTCGGCTGTAAGAGTTTCTTCGATATCAGATCTTTCGCTCTTTCTTCGGAATACATCCAATGGCGACCCTTGGGAGGGCGATGGCCAAACAAATCATATTCCATTGTTGGACGAATGCCCGGCGCATCGAATGCATGCCATCGCTGTTTCTTATCCTGTTTTCTTGTGGGAGGTTTGATGAGTGTCCGATCAGACTTTCCGTAAAAAACGACGGAATTATGACCAAAATTCAGCGCCTTCACCCTTTCTCGCTCTCGAATGTTTTTCTTCACCCGAGAGACAATGAACGTATTTCGGTAGTTCTCGCGCCCAAATACTTCATCGAGCAGCAAACGCAGGTTCGCTTCCTCGTTGTAATCAATGCTAACAAAGATTGCACCATCTTCTGCGAGGAGTTCATGCAGCAATTTCAGACGCGGATACATCATGCATAGCCACTTGTCGTCTCGGCTCAAATCCTCTCCAGCCATTCCCACGACCTTCCCTAGCCACGATTTAATCTGGGGGCTATTCACATTGTCGTTGTATTTCCACTTCTCGTTTCCGGTGTTGTACGGCGGATCAATATAGATGCACTTCACCTTGCCGACGTAGTATGGCATGAGTGCCTTGAGTGCTTCGAGGTTATCACCTTTGATGATGAGATTTTGTGAGTCACCCACGGACAATTTCGGGTCCTGTTTCAGGAGACGAAACGGCACGTCTTTGTCGTGATTCACGACTGCCTGCTTGCCGATCCAGTCCAGGGTCGGCATTAGGCAAAGCTGAAATATGTGTAAGAGCACATTCTCATAATGAATGACACGTTACCTACTACCTTGATGATCATCAAGCTCACAATCATCAGCTATCTAGAACACAACTTGAGTATTAGCCTAAAAAATCAAGGTCTATGGAACAACTACCCAAACTTATGGCCATCGGAGATGTACGAAAGTGCCTTGGAGGCATATCTGCTCAGCGTGCTCACGACATCGTCCGTAAGAAAGGATTGCGATTCGAGGAAACCTCAGGCGGAAAAATTTTTCTCGCAAGCGACATCTTGCGGTTAAGGCGAGAGATGGGTACAAACCCCCGCTCGAAGGCACATCAGGCAAGGAAGTAACTGGGCAAAGGAACGGCACTTTTGTTTATGTCACTGGGTTGCTAAAATTTTGGCAATATGAGCATGAAAGAGAGAAAGCCGCTTACAAAGAGAGAGATTTTCGGCAAGATAGCGGATTTCTCTGAAAATTTTCCGAAGTACCATGAGCCTCCAGAAAAGCACTACGTTTACGGTGTGCGTTTCAAAGAATTCATCGCAAGGTTAAAAAATCAAATCGGTTTGAGTGATGAAATTGAGCATCATAAAGATGCCGTCTTTCAGCTTTCCTATACTTGCCCCGGTTATCCGAAACACAACTCGTCGTTCGATGAGAATACAAATATCTATGGCCAACGGTATATGGGCATTCGGTGTTTTGTCCTGCCACTGGTCAAAAAGCATGTCGAAGAATACTTCGATGAAAGGAGAGATTCCGATGGGACTGATAAATTACCTGAAGATCAGCTTTTCGAAATAAAATTTCGCATGCCAAAACCGGAAGATGAATGGGCTCGATACTCAGCTTATAAGGCAGAAGTCGAGGTTTATCTGGCAAGAATCAAGTCATCAATCGGAGAGGAGCTTTATAAGGAATTGACACTGATTCTGAAGAACATTTTTTCGGAGCATTACTTTTTTCCCGAATGGGGTCTTCCCGATGAATGGCATGGTGGAAGACTCGGATATAAGGAGAAGCGGCCTTTAACTTCTGACGAATTGAAACGGCATCGTATCAAAGGTCTTGAGGAATTTTTTGCGGTTGCTGATGTGAAGCTGGCTTCTGTTTCTAAAAATCACACACAGCCGATTAGCCCCATTGCTCTCCACGATGATGCGCAATCCAAGCAGCCGCTATTAAAAATGCATCTGGACGACTATGGGCGCGTTTTTGTTAACAATGAGCTTATTGCTACTCCTGTTTCAGGTGGTGATACAGATGTCTTGATGCGTAAACTTCTAGTGGATCAGAAGAATGAACTCGATTCGAAAGACATTTCTGATGTCAAAGGAAAAGGTAAAAGAACAATTCCTAAAATTATTACTGATCTTGGTTTTATTGGTCCAGTTCGCGCCCTCTTCTTCCCAGCTATTTCTGATAAAAAACTCGTTTTTCGCAGAGAGTTGTATTTGAAAGATTTGGAGAAAGCAAAAATAACAGTAGAACATGTTATGAAAGAATTGTCGCAATCGAAGAAGATCGAAAGGAGTCGAAAGGAGTCGAAGTGAGTCAATAAACATGTGATAAACCAATAGCTGTGTCTGAATGCTCCCATATGGCGCATTCGTATGGTATTTCTGATCTTGGCTTAATCGCGACGATTCTTCACGAAGGAGGACGACTTGTTGGAGTAAACAGAGAAAAGCCCCGGGTTGAATTCCTTTTTGAGGATTCGGCCGCACTTCATGAAATCATCCGCCGATATTGGAGCAACGAGCTTACCTGCCCGGCGCAGTCGCTTTTGCTTTCGTTCAAGCGGGCGAAACACATCCTTCACGACTATCAACAATGAATCAGATCCCTTCATTGTTGGCTTTATCGCGTTGTTTTCGACGTGAAGAACGCCCTCCTTAAATAGGGAAAAGGTAAGACAACTGGCTAGAGCTATCTTAATTCTTTTCCCCATTTACTAACCCAAATTTTATGCCACTTAATGACCAAATCAAAGTCCTTGTCCTCGATGAAGAATTGACATGGACGGAAGCCTATACCGGTGCAACTCGACCCAGATTCAAGAGATGGAAAACTTTACCTCTTCCCCAATTGAAAAAATGTCTGATGCGCATCCCGTAAATCCAGCCCAAAAACGGGTCCGAAAGAGTCTTTCCCCGCCTCAAAAGGGCGGGGAGGACTCTCAGCCAGAACAACCATGTTTCAATGTCGCGAAGGTGCCAGAGCCGACGCACATGAGGACATTCCATGACTGGCACAAAACCATTCAACAGCACTTCCCGGAATTGGTAACTGCCGTCGAAGCGAGTCTTTCGGTCGTTACCCAGCTCCTGATCCGGGATGTCACAAATTGCTCGGCGCTCGTGCTCGTCGATTCACCGGCTGCCGGGAAAACGATAGCCATAAATATCTTTGATGAAATCGAGGGTATTACATATTCTTCGGACACCTTCACACCGGCTTCATTCGTATCGAACGCCGCCAACGTAGCGAAAGACAAGCTGGCTAAGCTCGATCTGCTTCCCCGCATTCGCCGCCGCATGTTTCTGGTGCGGGACATGGCGACCATATTTTCCGCCCGTGACGATGACCTGATGAAGAACATGGGCATATTGACCCGGGTGCTGGACGGCGAGGGATTATCAACCGATACCGGAATTCACGGTCGAAGAGCACTACGCGGCGATTATCTTTTCATGATGCTGGCCGCTTCCACGCCGATACCTCCCCGGGTGTGGAAAGTGATGGGGACCCTTGGCCAGCGCATTTTCTTTCTTGGCCTGCACCTCAAGCGAAAAACCAAAGAAGAATTGGTTCGCCAACTCAAAGATACGACCTACAAACAAAAGGAGCTTGATTGCCGCAGCGTGACGATGGATTTTCTGCTGACGCTTTGGAATCAATACCCGGATGGCGTCACATGGAACAGGGAAGATGAAAGCGACGAGCTGCTCGGCATTATCGCGCAGTGTTCGCTTCTGCTTGCCCGGTTACGCGGCCAAGTATTTATTTATAAGGAGAAATGGGAAGGCGACGACAAAGAACTGGGGCATACCGTACCAAGCGTTGAACATGAGAATCGGATCAACCAGTGTCTATACAACATCGCCCGGGGGCATGCCCTCGCAATGGGACGCAAGAAGCTGGACCCGGGAGACTTGCGGCTCATCATCCTACTGGCTTTCGATTCCGCTCCGGGACATCGCGCACCGTTGTTCCATGAATTGATCCGCAAAGGCGGGACGATCAAAACCGGCGACGTGGAAGCCCTGCTTCATTGCTCGAATCCTACGGCGCTTAAAGAAATGAAAACGTTTACGATCCTTGGGATCTGTGAAGAAGTTGAAGGCGGCACTTTCGACACCTCGAAAAACATCCGGCTCAAGGATGACCTGAGCTGGTTTCTGAGCGATGAATGTAAACGCTATCTCGGCAAAATTCATAACAATGACACGGCGTCTGAAAAGCTTAGTGCCCTTCCCTTTTAACCGAATCTGACACTGTGAAGCGCGAATATGGCAGCATCCTCATCCTCACCGGCACAAAATCAGGGCGCGGGTGCTGCCTTCATTCCCCGCAAGCGGGGTCCGAAGGCGAAATCACTGCTTATGAAAGTAACTTACGTCGGTAACGCAGATTGGGACTACAAACGGGCGATTTATCCGATGATGAGGGATTGGGGAATATTCGATGATTAATCAAGGTAACTATTGTCATTATAAAATTATAGCTCCGTCATGGGTATTGATAATGCGTAAGAAGCATATTAACAATACGGGCATGCATCCTCACTCCTCTTGTCCATCAACTGAAGGTGTTTGCTGTGAAAGCGGTCCGACTATCGTACTCCCTCCCAGAGGAGTTAATTGGAAAGAATACGGTGGTAAATTCGATAACATCAGTAATGAGATGAAGAAAGTTTTTGAAGATGCGGCTCGACGCCCTCGTAATGATGATTAAATACATCTTGGATACGGGAACGGTCGGGAATTATTTTCGAGGGATTGACCCGGTTTATTCGAGAATCAAAGGATTAAACCAAGATGAGGTTGCCATTTGTGCGATTACAATTGCTGAATTCTATAAGGGATTCTATCGGTCCCCCGAAGGCAAAAGAAAAAAGCCTAGTAGAGACGAGTTGGATATGATGAAAGTCGCGTTACATAGTTTCCCCTTTCTTGCTTTTGGGAGATTGGAGGCTCATGAATATGGAAGACTGAAAGCAAAATTTGCTCCAGATAATTGTGGAACTGATGCTGATCTAATGATAACAGCTTTTGCGCACATTCATGGTGCAAAAATAATTACTACTGACACAGGATTTAAACATTTCACTAACGATGATTTGCTGGAGATTTTGCCAGTTTAAGTTCTCAATGCCTTTAAAAGGCACTTCTCGTATTGATTATTTCCCAAAAAATTCAGCTTCATCCCGAACCCAAATAAATAGTAACCTTGCCCTAAACATTCACCAATTTTAGCCCAAGGTTAAGAATTTGCATATCAGCTTTTCGCAAGATACTTCGAAGGCCTTTTCATGAGATAATCACAAATATATTTCAAGCATGGAGTCACGGAAAGAGATCGCAATTCAACATCGATGAATCTTTGATTGAACTCGAAGAATCTCCCCTCTGAGATTTCCGTATCGTTCGCAACGATTTCCGCCGACGTGTTGTAGCGGAAGAAGGAGATACATTCGGTCTCTTTCGGATACCTAATGATTTTCTTTTGCAAGAGGAGAAGAGGTTCCTCGACGTGTAACCCCAATTCTTCGCCAAGTTCCCTTTTTGCCGCGTCCTCGTATGTCTCTCCAGCATTCACGTGCCCCGAACAGGAGCAGGTCCAGTATCCAGCATAGGTGTCTTTGGTTTCACTGCGCCGCTGGAGATACAGCCGGTTGTTCTGAAAAACAAGTACGGCAATTGATCGATGGATGAGCGACGCATCTTTATGGACTTCGCTTCGCAGCGCAGTGCCGATAACCTCGTCTTTTTCATTCACGACATCGAATACTTCTTCCTGGGGATCTGTGGTGAGTGTCAACGGCATGCATTCAGCATAAGTGTTTCAAGGTTGAAGGGAAATCAGACGTACAGACGTACGCCGTCCGAGACAAGGAAATTGAAATTCGTCATCCCGCCTTCAAGCCGCTCTATTGAGAGCGATCGACCTTGTCCTTGCCATAAAGGACACGATTCAAGCGTGGCTATGAAGTCAGTCATTAAATGTATTCTATAGCAGTTAGTTTTCTATCTAGCAATTTTGTTTCATAGATATGATATGAATGCTGACTGAATCACCGAAGGCTCGCATGCGTCCTAAACTGATTATTTCCCAAGAAATTGAGTTTCATCCCGAACCCAAATAAATAGTAACCTTGCCCTAAGGATTCACCATGCCGCGCGTAAAATTCAGGCCAAGAGCAGTTGCAAGGCCAATTTTCAACCGCTAGACTCCCCAAGCCATGTTTGCCATCGTCGATATCGCCGGGTTCCAGGAAAAGGCCGAGAAGGGCGTGAAGATGCGTGTTCCTACGCTTTCCGCGAAGGTCGGGGAAAACGTGGTTTTCGACAAGGTATTGCTTCTTTCAAAAGAAGAAGGAGATGTCACAATCGGCAAACCTTTTGTGTCCGGTGCAAAAGTCACGGCAATCGTGAAGGCGCACGGACGCGGCGAAAAGATCGTAGTCAGGAAATTTAAGAGGCGAAAGAGATACAACAAAATTTTGCGGGGGCATCGACAAAATTTTACGGAAATCGAGGTGGTTTCGGTCGGTTAGAAGAAGAATCATGAATTATGAATCAAGAATGACTGTTCCAATGGATTTGATGGATGACAGAATCGAACAATTGAGCCGGGCCGTCGAAAGAATCGAAGAGAGGAATGCCCGTGTCGAAGCCGAGAAAGCCTGGGAAACCAGTTTTGCACGCATCTCCATTATTTCGCTTATCATTTACTTGGGAGTCGGCCTGATGTTGATTTCGCTGAAAGTGAAGCTGCCTTTCTTAAATCCATTGATTCCGGTGTTCGGTTACATACTTTCGATGCAAACTCTGCCCGTGATAAAGAAACGCTGGATTGCTTCTTTCAAAAAAAGGAATTCGTGATTCTTGACCTGCCCCGAGTCAGTCGAATGGATTTCTACTTCTTGATTCTTTTTTGAATCGATCGGAACAACTCCAGCGTCACACCAAGATTTTGCATGCATGCAATCGTTTCGCCGTAACGTTCGCCAATGCGGATCAGATGATGCAAATAACTGCGAAAATGTTTTCGGCCGAGCCGGGAAGGGGACTTGGGATCGATGGGAGTGTGATCGGAAATGAATTCGGAGCGGCGGATGCGCAGTTTTTCCCCGTTTGAAAGCCAGATATTGCCATGCCGCGCTTCGCGCATAGGAGAGACGCAATCGAACATGTCGATACCGAGCTTCACTGCTTTTTCGATTTGTTTCAGGTCGCCGATGCCCATCAGGTACCTTAGTTTGTCTTTCGGCAGTATCGGGCAAACCAATTTCAACACTTCGAACATTTCTTTTTCCGTTTCACCGACGGCGAGTCCGCCGACTGAATAACCGTCGAAGCCGATCGAGATCAGCTCCTCGGCACATTTCTTTCTGAGGCTAGGGACGAGTCCGCCTTGGATGATGCCGAAAAGAAGGGGGGAGGGGACCGAAGGGACCGAGGTTCCCAAGGTGTCTCTCTTATTACTTCGGTCACGTCGGTCCCTTTTCAAAAGTGTCTCGTGCTCCTTCTTGCAGGTTTTTGCCCAAGCCAACGTCCGATCCACCGCCTTCAGCTGGTCCGGATAAGCTGCGGTTGAGGGCGGGCATTCATCGAAGCACATTATTATGTCTGCTCCGAGGGCGTGCTGGATTCTCATGGCTTCAACCGGTCCCAAAAAATGGAGCGCGCCGCTTCGATGATCTTTGAATTCCACTCCGTCATCGGTCATACGGCGGATTTTTTTTAATGAGAAAACCTGGAAGCCGCCGGAATCTGTGAGTATCGGCTTGTCCCAGCCTATGAATTTGTGAAGCCCGCCAGCTTTACCGATTATTTTTTCACCCGGCGACAGGTGCAAATGATAGGTGTTGGCCAGCAGGATCTCCGCTCCAAGTTCGTTCAGATCTTCAAGCGTGACGCCTTTCATCGCCCCGGCTGTCGCCACTGGAAGGAAAAAAGGCGTTTGGATATTTCCGTGATATGTTTGCAAAATACCGCTTCGGCCGTTCTTGGTTTCTTTTTTCAGCTTAAACATGATAAAAAATCGACAATTGAAAATTGACAATTAATTCTCAATTCTCAATTCCCAATTGTCAATCAGTTTATCTCCCCGGAGTTTTTTCCGAGATAATTTTATCAACCAGCCCGTAATTCAACGCTTCCTGCGCGGTCATGAATTTGTCGCGCTCGGTATCCTCGCGGACTTTTGTAATCTTCTGCCCCGAATGTTTGGCCACCAGTTCGTTCAGAAGATCCTTTGTTTTGATTATGTGTTCCGCATGGATCGCTATATCGGTAGCTTGTCCTTCAGTTCCACCGAGCGGTTGGTGAATCATTATCTCCGCATGGGGAAGCGTAAACCGCTTGCCTTTCGCACCGGCCATCAGGACGATGGCGCCGCC
>MFXU01000006.1:10621-18602 GCA_001788965.1 Candidatus Peribacteria bacterium RIFCSPHIGHO2_02_FULL_51_15
GTGCCGAGCTTACCTGGCCGCCGGGAGTGTTGATGTAGAAAACTATGTCCTTTTTCGGATCCTGTTTTTCGAGGAAGAGAAGCTGGGCGATGATCGTGTTGGCGACCGGATCATTTATCGGCGTGCCGAGAAAAACGATGCGTTCCTCGAGCAGGCGGGAGTAAATGTCATAAACTCTTTCTCCGAATTGTGTCCGCTCGATGACGGTCGGAATCAAGACGTTGTTTTGCGGGGCGAGGGAACCGTTTGAGATTCCTTTGGCGGTCGATTGAATCAAGGGGTGCATAATAGTTTGGAGTAAATACGATGTGGTTTCTGCGTTTGTCTTTACGGTATTATACCGCAAAAGCATGCGGTTTAGGCAGTATTCATTGAATTATTATTGTGTTTGATTCACCAAAAGCTTAGTTGTCTTTACATGAACGCCGACAATTCAAAAAAGGCTTATTATAAAACAGGAGATTTGGGCAGCTTTATCGAAAAAAACCTCCCAAAACCTTTGATCGTGATACTCGGGCTTACCGGAAGCGGTAAGACGGAATTATCGCTTAAGTTGGCGGAATACCTGATGCATAATTTTGGATTGGCAGCCGAAATAATAAATTCAGATTCGAGGCAGTTTTATAAAGGGATGGACATCGGAACGGCGAAGATTTCCGAGGAAGAAAAAAAATGGATACCGCATCATCTTTTTTCCGTGCTGGAGCCGGACCTGCCGTGTTCGATTTTCTGGTATCAAAAAGAAGTGACGAAGCTGATCGACCGGATACATCGACGAAATGAGATTCCGATGCTGGTGGGCGGTTCGATGTTATACATCAGTTCGATAATCGACGGTTTGGTTCCTTTGCCTACAGGCAGCGAAAAAACCAGGCTCAGGCTTGAAGAGAAATATGAGACGGATGAAGGTGTGTCACTGCATAATCTGCTGAAAAAAATCGATCCGGTTTCAGCCGATGCCATCCCGCGCCAGAATAAAAAATATTTGATCCGGGCGCTCGAAATATGCGAGGGAACCGGCCAGCCGAAATCGGAATTGCTAAAAAAATCCAAAGGCGCATATTCATTGTTTATTATCGGGACGGAAATAAAGAAAGACGATCTGGCGCTTCGGATAAAAAAAAGAACTGAAAAAATGTTTGAGGACGGATGGACGGGTGAAGTGAAAAAGCTGATCGATGCGGGCTATGGTTTGAGTGACCCGGGGATGCTTTCAACCGGTTACCGGGAAATATATGAATGTTTAAAAAAAGGCTTGGAGTCAAATAAAGAAATGAATAATATAATTGTTCAAACATTAAAATATTCGAAACGACAAATGACCTGGTGGAAGCGGGATCTCCGGATACGGTGGATGCTAAGCGGTCAGGATTTCTGAAGCCAGCTTGCGGCGTCGTTCGATTGAATCTTTCGCAACCAACAACTTCTCGCGCTCACTTTCTTTTGCCGGCCGGGGAATCTGCGAAACGGCGTTAAATTTTCTGCGCAAAGCCTCAACCAGCAGTCTGGATGATTTCACAGTGTCCCTCTCCATAGGATTCTTTGCCTGTTCGCGCACCGGTTCGGTTTTGTCTCTCAAATTTTCTTTAACCTCTATTTTTGGAGGTTTATTCAATTTTGCGGGGGGAAAATTAAAATTTGAAAACGTCGGCATGGATTTCGATCCGTTGTTTCATTTCCCAGAGCTGGTCGATCATCGTCTGGAGCTGCGGGCAGGCATCCGGTGTTTGTTTTGATTTATAGAAGCCGTAAATATGATTAAGGAGCGTGGCTATATTTACCATGCTCAGGTCGGTCTTCGCTTGCCATTCCTGGTCCAGTTCTTTGTAAATATCCTGATTCAGAAATGTCTCGGGCTTGGTCACATCGATTGCACCGCTCTCGAAAAGTTTATTTATGGTCGTACAGAAATTCTTGTGTTTATCGTCCATGTCGCCTCCGATCGGTTTACCGGCTTTTTTTTGTTGATCTTCGGAAATATTAACCGTCGTCGCCATCTGAGCTGCGAAATCAGACATGTAGATATTATACCGGAAATGGCTTATTTATGCACATTAATTTGGAGGAAACCGAAGAAACCGAAGAAACCGAGTATAATGTTTACCTTACATTCCTCGGACTCTTCGGACTCCTCGGTTTCGTCGGTTTCCCTTAAGAAGTTTTCGAGTATTATTATTTCCTCATGGATTTAAGGGATGAATTGACGACGGCGCTTCTAAAAACCACCTTACCGTTTATTGTAGGGTTGAATGAGATGGGAATCAGGACGGTAGAGGATCTGGTTCTTTATCTTCCGCGGACGCATGAAGATTTGAGTCACGTTACGAATCTAATCGATGCGCCGCTGAATCAGAAAGTGACACTCCGGGGCACGATTGAAAATCTGAAGCTCGTCCGGACCAGATCCAGGAAGATGATCGTGCAGGCGAATTTTCTGGACGAAAACGGCGACCGGGCGCAGGTCATCTGGTTCAATCAGCCGCACATAATGCGGATGCTGAAAAACGGGCAAGTAGTGACGATAACGGGAAAAATAACCGAGAACGAATACAGGCTGGTGATCCAAAGTCCGGCATTCGAGGATGCAACCCGCCCGGTGGCTTTGCACGCCGGCAGAATCGTCGCGGTTTATCCGCAGACCGATAAAATCAGCAGCCGCTGGCTCCGGGAAAAAATCGCACTGGTCAAGGATGCGATCAAGGATTTGAAAGAAACGTTGCCACAGGAATTATTGGAGGAAGAAGCATTGATGACCCGGGCCGCCGCGATAAATGAGCTGCATTTTCCTTCAACCCCGGAAACGCTGCAGAAAGCAAAAGACCGGCTGGCCTTCGAGGAGCTCTATTTGATTCAGATCGATGCTTTGGAGCGAAAGAGGATCTGGCAGGGCGAGCGGCAGGACCGGTTGAAAGTTCCGATGAACGTCGAGCTGATCAAGGCTTTTTTCCAGTCGCTCAATTTCACGCCGACCGGCGGCCAAAAAGTTGCGATTTACGAAATATTGCGCGACATGGAACAAGACCGGCCGATGTCCAGGCTGCTGGAGGGAGACGTCGGTTCCGGCAAGACACTGGTAGCTGTAGCGGTGATGGCAAATGTGCTCCATAGCGGCGGCCAGTGCGCCCTTATGGTACCGACCGAAGTTTTGGCGAAACAGCATGTAGCCACGATTTCCAAGCTGCTTTTTACCTTCGGGAACTTCGTTCAAAAATCGGCTGACTATCAGAGCCTGAAAAAAATGCCGGTGCCCGGAGTCGCTCTGCTTACCGGATCGGTGCCGGCTTCGGTGGCTGCCGCGGTCAGAAGGGGATTGGCGTCCGGAACCATCGATTTGGTTATCGGGACCCATGCGTTGATCGAAGATACGATTACCTTCAAGGATCTGAGGCTGGCCATAGTCGATGAACAGCACCGCTTCGGAGTCGAACAAAGGAAGCGGCTAAAAGAAAAATGCAATCCGCATTTTCTCTCCATGACCGCGACTCCCATTCCCCGGACGTTGGCGCTGACCGCCTATGGCGACCACGATCTGTCGGTGCTGCTCGAGAAACCCGGACAAAAGAAAAAGGTAATCACGAAAGCGGTATCGCCCGATGAGAGAAAAACGGTCGAACTCTTCATAGACCAGCAGATCCGGATGGGAGGGCAGATTTTCGTCATTTGTCCTTTGATTCACGAATCTACCGATGACATGATGGCCGAGGTGAAAAATGTGGAAGCCGAAACAAAAAGACTTAAGTCCGAGTTCACAGCGCGCCGAATCGCCATGCTTCACGGCCGCATGACCCCGGATGAAAAAACGAAAGTCATGGAGGCGTTCAAGGAAAAATCATTCGACATACTGGTTTCGACATCGGTGATCGAAGTCGGCATAGATGTTCCGAACAGCACGATCATAGTCATCGAGGGAGCCGAGCGGTTCGGGCTCTCGCAATTGCATCAATTCCGCGGCCGGGTCGGCAGAAGCGACAATCAGAGCTATTGCTTCCTTTTCACCACTTCGGCGGGGCCGGCGAGGTCGCAGAGGCTCAAGGCCATGGAGCAATATGACTCCGGTTTCATGCTGGCCGAGATAGACCTGAAGCTTCGAGGTCCCGGGGAAATATTCGGACTCAGGCAGAGTGGCATACCGGATCTGAGATTTGGCAGTCTGATGAATGTAGAACTGGTGGTGCGAGCAAGACGGGCGGCGGAGAAAGTGCTTGGGATCGAAACAAAAGAGAATCAGAAATCTCGATTATCGACCGCAGCCGGGGCATAGTGCCCCGGTCATTGAGATGTGATACCACTTCGCGTTTAAAACGTTCTTAATCAGACGCGCTGGCGGTATGGAGTTCTTGGCTTGAGTAAACGCTACGCGGTACGAGATGATGCCGTTACGAATGACCGATTAGTTATGTTTTAAATGCAAAATGGTATGATAACCGCTTCGCCAGCCCTCGCTGGCGCAATGAATTTCGAAGCTGCATTGCGCTGCGCTCGGCGCTGGCTGGCTTCGCGGTGACGGAAAAGAAAAAGATAATTCGGTATAAATTATTCCGCCGGGTCGACATCAACGACAATTCCACTCAGTGGCAGCTGACGCAAAATGTCGCGGGGTTTATTTCCGCGGAGAGTGACGGTCATCAACTTGCGTTTGTTTTCGTATTCCTCGTTCAGGGAAACTTTTACCCGTGCCGCTTCTGATAGTTTTTTGGCAAGTTTAAATATCGCTTCGGCGCGCCCGGTTTGGTCTCTGCCGCGGATTATAAGCCGGATCATCTGGCTGAAAGGCGGATAGCCCGCCGATTTGCGTTCACTGAGTTCGGCATCCCAATAATCATGTTTACGTCCTTCGATTGAGCACGTTATTTCGGCGGCTGTTGGCCTGAAAGTCTGTATAAATGTCAGGCCGGAGGGCTTGTTTTCCATAATCGCTATAATCCGGCTCAAGCGGCTGAAGACTTTTTCCCCGGATCTGAAGTCGGGCTGCGAGAGACCCGTGTCCGCTATCAGTATCCCTGCCAGCGTGGCGCGCGGCGACCCGAGAGCTTTAACTACCGGCTGCGTGCCGATGAGTATGTCGGTTTCGCCCGATTCAATGCCTTTCAATAACAATGAAAAATCGCCCGGCCTGCCGGTAGAATCGGAATCCGCCCGGCTGATGCGGGCGCGCGGAAACAATTTATTAAGTTTTGTCTCGACGCCTTGCGTGCCGGCGCCCACCGCTTTCAGATTCGGCGATGAGCAATAAGGGCAGATCTCCGGCACAGGTTCTTTGTACCCGGACTTGAGATCCAAAAGCCAGGGTTTGTCGGATTCTTTTACAACGCTCATCGGCAGATTTGAAACCGGGGAAACGACGTTTTTTTTGCAGTCAAAACACATCAGGCTGGAGGCGGCGCCCCGGCGGTTCAAGAGCAGAATGCTGACTTCGCTTTTTTTCATCCGCTCATCGATGGCGTCCAGAAGCGGGGAAGTAAGAGGATAATATTTACCGAAGTCCGCCGACGTCATATCCACCAGTTTTATATTTTTCGGTTTATTTGCCCGTGTCCAGCTCAAGACCTGAGCGTACCTGGGCGGTTCTTTGCCCGCGGGCATCGAATGACAAACCGATTCAAGAGAAGGCGTCGATGAGGCCAAAACAAGTTTCGCGTCCGAAAATTTGCACAGCACTTCGGCGGTCAGCCGCGTGTGGTAACGCGGGGTTTGATCGCTTTTATACGTCCATTCCTGCTCATTGTCGAGGATGATCAGTCCCAGATTTGAAACCGGCAAAAAAAGCGCCGTGCGCGTGCCGACGACGATCCGGGGCATGCCGCACGGCAGCTCACGCCATATTTTCCTTCGGGAAGCGGTCCCCATATCACTGTGTGCCAGCAGCAGATCCGTTCTCAGAAGTCCTTGAAGTTTTTTGATAGCCGTTTCGGCGCTGAAGATGTCGGGGTATAAAATAAGCGTGCTTTTGCCGGCTGTATACATCTTGTCAGCCAGATTGCCATAAAGATTCGTACGATCATCGCCCGGCGCATTATCGATAAAAAGCGACGGATGCTTATCGTCAAGAAGCCGGCCGCATTCCTTTCCCAAGTCTCCGGAAAAGACGGATTTACGGATATTTATTTCCTTTCCGTTTATTTCATTCCCCGTCGGTTTTTTGGGAATAAGGTTGATCCAGGGCGCAGCCGGCAAAAAAACCTGAAGCGCCTGCCTGAAACTGGAGCAGTAATAATCACACATCCAGAAAGCGGTTTTCAGAAGAGGCGCGGTAAGGATCGGGTTTTCGCTTAAAATTTCCGTCAACGGCTTTACCTGGAAATTTCCGGGGTTTTGAGCTTCGCCGATGACGATTCCTTCGGCGCTTCTGTTTCTGAGCGGCACTTTTACGAGTGTTCCAGGCGCGATCGGCTGGTCCGATGAATAAGTCAGGCCTCCTGGCATCGAGGAGGGCTGCCGGTCCAGGACGACGGTATAGAACATTAACAGCATTGTAACAGCAGCGGCCTTTCAGGCCGCGGAAACGAATATCGCGAGACCGCACCCTGAAAGGGTGCTGTTGAAATATCATTCAAATTTTTTTCAGGCAATACCCGCACGAGAGCACGAACATCGATGCGGGAATCATCATTTGCCGGTAGTAGGATTCCGCATTCAAAAGGAACCGGACATTGGGCGTGAACAGGTACACGAAAAGAACCGAAACAAACACAAGGCATGCCCAGGCGAGGAGCGGCAGCTGCCGGCGTTCGACGGCTTCGTCTTTTTTGTAAAATAAATACAGAATGATCGCGGCGAATACGGGGATAATGTACCAGATGACGCCGAATGATCCGCGGCTGAATAAGCCCAGAAAAGCTTCACCCAGACCCTCGGGACGGAAGCCGATCCTGACATCGGTGCTGTGAGGCGTAAGGCTGAGTTCTTTTAGCTTCGCGAATAACGGCCAGGGCAGGGAGAGCATAACCGCCGAAAAAATTGAAACTGCGATTTCCCTTCTGCTTTCGATTCTTCGGTAAAATTCAAAGAGCACAAGTAACAGCCATGGGATCAGCCCGAAAACCGTTCCCTCGGATTTAGTCCAGACTGCCGCCGAAATAAATACGGCCGACAAAAAAAGCCATCTTCCGGATTTCCTTTCTTCTAGCCAGACGGCCAGACACGACAAGGCCAGCAGTATGAATTGCACCAGGTTTATATCGGCATAGCCCTGAGCCAGATGCAGCCCCAGAAGCGGTATTCCGACAATCAGTGCGGTAATAACCAGTGCCGGGAAACGGCCGCGCAATTTGGAAAAAATTAATGTCAGTCCGGCGAATGATCCCAGCGATAGCAGGAACAGTATCGAATTGGCGGCAGTATCATTCCAAAGAATTTGTCCCTGATTTGCGGTGATTTGGAGCGCATGAAACAAGAATGGATATTGGGGCTTGGCCATGCCGCGCGATTCATCCGGATCGAAAGCGATCCGCCGGTCGACGAAAGAAATCTGCGAGCGCATAGTCCAGTTTGTCGCACTGTCGTATTGGAATGTCGGCAGCAGGATGGCGTGGGTGAAGCTGTAGAAAATCGTTGTAAAAATGATAACACCTGCCATCGCTAAAAGAACTTTTTGGATTATTCCAATCCGGTTTTTAGTCGATTCAACGGAAAGTGCGAAGCTGTTTTGAAAATCGCCGCGCAATATGACTGTGATCAGCAGCAAAAGAGTAACCAGGATGTGGCTGCCGAGAAGAGAAAAGATGTTTAAAGGGATACCGGCGATGGTCAAAAAATACGTCAAAAGAACGTTCAAAAAGGACGAAAGCGGCAGCGCCAGAGACAATTCCAGCCGGAAGCCTGTTTTCAGCGCTATCCGGCAGATCAAAAATCCTTCAGATAAAAGCAGCAGTAAAACGCCGAGGAAAGGGATAAAAGCGGTCATTTTTTGGGAAGGGGATAGAGCCTGAACAGCACGCTGCCGTCCGGGAAAGCAGCCGATTTCTCCGCCTGACGCTTTAGT
>MFXU01000006.1:18757-50029 GCA_001788965.1 Candidatus Peribacteria bacterium RIFCSPHIGHO2_02_FULL_51_15
TATTCTCCGCGGTGCTCGGTTGAGAACCTGAAAAGATCCAGCGCGAAACGCAGGTCATACAAAAAGATCCCGGCAACCAGCAGAAATGCCGCTCGCTTGAGTCGTTTTTCTTTACTTAAAAAGACGGCGGTTGTTCCGCAGGCCAAAAGCAGCAAGACGCCGAAAACCGGTGTAAAAGATTTTCCAAGCACGCGGATACCCCTCAGGGCATGGAAACTGGAAGGAGTATAAAGCTCGGGAGTGAAAAAATGCCGGAGTATGGCGCGGACGGTGTCGCCGCTTTTCGCGGGGATGAATTCGAAATTCTCGATGGCGAAATCCGGTTCTTCTTTCTCGCTGAGGAAATTCAGCAGGAAGCGCCTTTTGCCCTGCGTCCATCCCGGAGAGATTGTGAGATCGACGATCACATTTACTAGTTTCGTTTTTGGCAGACTGAACCAGATGAAATCCGTTATGGCATAACTGTCGTTTACAGACAGAGGAGCCAAAAAAACCGTTATGGTGCTTTCGCTTGAGTACCTCAAAGCCAGTTTGCCGCCCTGTCCTTCCAGTATCGTGGAAGCATGGCCGGGATTTTTTTTCAGCGCCTGCTCGACGGTCTGCGAAGAGACGACGAGCTCCGGGCGAATCCCGGGAGTCTGTGCATTTACGACTCCGGCGAGGGAAAAGGCTGAGAAAAGACAAGCGCCGGCGATCAGAAGCGATCTTTTCGGATATCCTGAGGCGAGTGTGATTGTCATATTGTTTAACTGTTCGGAATACTTGTTCATGGTCGGGGCGGCGCGACTCGAACGCGCGACCTCCTGCTCCCAAAGCAGGCACTCTAGCCAACTGAGCTACGCCCCGGACTGATATCAGGATACAACAAATATATGTAAGATGGTTAAAAGTTCTACTTCCTAAATGACAACCATGCGTTCTTTTCGCTACTTCGATGGGGAATTCAAAAAAACAACTCCGTTTTACCAGCCGACGGACAGGGGATTTGGGAGGGAGGTGAGTGAGAGGCTGAAAAAGGTGCGGGATATTCTAAGCTAAACTTGGCATCGTTTTATGAAGATAATCACCTTCAGCGTTATCCGGAACGAGAGCGATATTATTGAAGCGTTTGTCCGGCATCATACCGCATTTGTCGAACGGATGGTTATCGTGGACCACCGCAGCCGGGATAACTCATGGGAAATATTGAAATCGCTGAAAGCCGAAGGACTACCCATCGACATCAGGCGCTTCACGGATTTTACATACGACCAGAGCCGTATTTTTATGGAGACAGTCCGGGAGATATCGAAAAGCGAATCGCCGGACTGGATGATCGCGCTGGATGCCGACGAGTTTTTGATAGCGGTTGGCGGAAGGGACATCAATTCAATCCTGGAAACGGAGACGCAAAAAAAAGTACTGAAAATTCCCTGGCGTTGCTACGTCCCCCGGCCCGAAGATGACGTGAACGAAAAAAACGTTTTGAAGCGGATCGCACATCGCCGGACAAAAGAAGACCCCCAATGGTGGAAGATCGCCCTTCCTGGCCGGATTCTAAAGGAGGTGGCAGACATCTGGCTCGGAACCCATGACGCATATTCACACGGCCAGCCTCTTTCCGCGGAGACAAGCCGCAATCTGGCGTTGGCTCATTTTCCGGTTCGTTCGGCCGAACAGCTTTCCTGCAAAGCCGTAGTCGGATGGATAGCCACCAGACATTTTTACTGGAAACACGGAACGGTGAACGGGCATTGGAAATACATCTACGATCTTTTGACCGAGAAGGGACTTTTTACCCCGGATGATTTGAAAAAAATCGCTCTCGAATATGTCTCGGAGCGGCAATGGGAATTGTTGCCGGAAGAATTTACAAAAGGTAAAACTTTACGTGAGATTTATCCGGCGCCGGAAGGGTTTTCGACCGGTGTGGATGGCGAGATAATTTTCGATCCGGTTCCGTTCTATGGAGAAATTAGATATCCGGTTTCACCCGCGGATTTTCAAAAAATGCTTCTCGAATCAGCCAGGGATTTGGCGGAGGAATTCGGCAGATATAAGGCGGAAACAGAAAAAACGACGAAGAGCTAAAGTTGTAATAAGCTTCTAAACATGATATAATATCTAAAACAAAAAAATGAGAGCAATTGTATTCCAGCTCAGGATATTCGCATCCAGGCATGATGAGATCCCGGCTTTTCATGCGGCATATCTGGTAGCGACATTTTTGGTTGCCGCGCTTCTCAACCTGGGTTTTTTCCTGATTTTGATACTGGCCCACATGTTCCTGGATATCGTTAAATACAGGGACTATCACCGCTATAGCTGGTCGGAAACGGCGCGAGGGGTGATGGCAGAAAACATCGTCGATATCGCGCTGTTTATGCTGGCTCTGACATTTACCGTATACCTCGACCATTCTTTCGCGCTCGTGGCACTCAGCGGCTTGATCAGATCCGAACTTACGCTGATAAAAGCCGTCGGGACATTGGTCCCCAAAATCGAAATTTTGGAGCACGCCGTCAGAACCATGGTTCATGCGCATGCTTACTTGCACGAGCCTCACCAGGATTTGAAAAAACCTCTCCTGAGGATACATTTTTGGTCGATCGTGATCATTCTCCTGTCCGTGATCATGCTCGCCGGTGCGGTGATACTTTATAACGCACATGAGATCGATCTCATCAATGTGGTGAAGAATGAACTGAGGCTGAAACTTTAGTAAAAAAAGTCAGGGAAGATAAACTTCAGGTAATTGATAAAAATAATGATTTAGATTCAGCAGCGGCCTTTCAGGCCGCGGCTTGTTCGATAAAAGCATCAAAATTTTTAAAAAATTGAATTGACGCGAACCGCGGCCTGAAAGGCCGCTGCTGAATTCCGATCAGAAAGGAACCTTCTCAGGAAAAAGTTTTTTTTCCGCCGCACGCATATCCTTGTACCAGTTTTGTGCAAACGGGGTTTCTTTTCCGCCGGCGTAATGCCGGGAAAAGTATGCGAATCGCTCTTCGAGTGTGACGATTTTGTCTTCCAGTACGCGTTTATCGGAATATGAAAGCAGTATCTGCTCGTTGGTTTTAGGTATCTTTTCAGATTCGTCGGAGTAGCCGCGGTGAGTCATTATTATTTTACCGATTTCCGGGTAACCTTTTTCAGAAACAAAATCTGCGGCTGCCGATTCGTGCGATCCGGTGAAACGGTCTTTGAGTTTTTTCCAGAGAACACGCTGTTTACCGGTAAAATCATCCCAATTGTTCCGTGAGGATTTGAAGTCAATAAAACGCAACAAATCATGAGTCCTGGCCGCGGCAATTGTCGCCTGTTTCCTGATTACCATGCCGTTTTTATTCAAATACGGAATCAGCCTCTCACAAACCTCGGCGACCATGTCGTTGTGACGCACGATGTGTTCGGGCAGTAAAACCTCTTTTCTCCATCCGGCAATTTCCTTTTGCGTCGGGAGTTTCATATCCAGGAATGAAATCAGAATTTTTCGCCGTTCATTGTCATCAGGCATTTCTTCGATATTGATCCGTATATCTTCATCGATATCGCCTCCGGCACGGTCGGCCCATTCCACGATTCGGATGCCGGGAAAATCTTCGCTTTGATGCAGTATTTCGGCGGTCTGGTTTTTTTTTAGCCGGTAAAAATCAATATGAAGCAGTTTGTTTTCATATCTTTGTTCCAGTGCGAAAGTCGGGCTTGTGACGACGGACGGGCTTTTTAGGCCAAGTCCCGAGCCCAGGCCCTTCACAAATACAGTCTTGCCGGCGCCAAGCGGGCCGCTTAGAGAAATCAAAACCGGGAATTTATAAAAGGATCCGGCGAGGGATGAGCCTGTTTTGGTCGTCTCCAAGCTGTTTTTACTGGATAATTCACATTCGTCGATCATTGACAATATATGTAATTTATAATATAATATTGGCAGACTTATAGCACAAACAAATCCTACCACGCAGTTATGACATTTTCTCGATTGGGATTCCGTGTTCGGGACGTATACAAACTGAAAAAACCCGGTGTGTTGAAACTGGCCCGCCAGCGTTTGTCTTTCCTGATAGCGTCGCTTTCGCTCTTCGCTTTTGTTATTGGAAATATGGTCGGCCAGCATGGCTGGTACGCCTTCTGGAAATCGGTATTGGGTAAAGAGGATGATTCGATGATCGCTTTCGCCGGGATGATATCGCCGATCCAAAAAGTGCCGGATTACACCAAATGGGCCATGTATGGCGGGGATCCGGACCAGCACACCTACAGGATGGTGCCCCAGGATCTTTTGATACCGCTTCCGGTTTATAATGAAAAGGAGTTAAGGATGCGTACCGGAGCTTCCGTTGCCGAGGCCGTTTTCTCGATTGGTAATCTGGGTGATTACAAAACGGGAGCCGACAATGCCGGGAGCCATGTCGGCGTGGATATACGGACACCGGTCGGAACGCCGGTGGTATCCATCGGAAACGGCGTCGTCGAAAAAACGGCTCTACTGGAAAACGGTTACGGCCATTACATCGTAATCAGACATCCCAATGTGCCGGATCCGGACGCACCCGGGAAAACCACCACCTTATATTCCATTTACGGTCACATGGACCAGATACTGGTGATCGAGGGCCAGATTGTCCACAAAGGCGAACAGATAGGCACCAGCGGTCAGACGGGATTTGCAACGGGACCGCACCTCCATTTCCAGGTGGACAAGGATAGCGCTCCTTACCATCCGTACTGGCCTTTCACCAGCGGGGAAGCGGCTGAGGCAAAAATGAGTTTTACCCAGGCTATAAATGCCGGACTAAACCAGGACCGGGCTGAGCTTTATACATTGAGCCCCATGCTGGTCGTACAAAAATTTGAAAAATTCACTCCGGTCACGATCGTGGCTTCAAATTCCAAATCTGCTGACACCGATCTCTCCCTGAGCCGCGCCGAAAGGAGCAAGCTGATTCGTGAGGCGCGCATCAGAGCCCGACTGGCGAAATCAGGGCGGACTTTGACGGCTTCGGTACAAACCGACAGGCCGGTTCAGGCGACTACAGTGGCAGGTTCAATTTCTCCGGACGTAAAAGAGCAGATTTCAAATATAAAGACCGCATCAGTTGAGGAACCGGCGCTGCCGATCGTTTTGGGATCGAATACCGATGTCGATCATTTGAGGATCGAACATTCGGGGAAACTTTCGCGAAATTGGCAGCGCGTGAGCATCTTCGCGGAAGATAAGAACGGTGAAACTGTAAAAAACCCTTTGTTTGGAAAACGGCTCTACATCGTGCCGGAATTCGGTGAAGCGGAAATCAGGCCGGGAGAATTGTCTTCTTTCGACTTCATAAACGGGGTCGCAACCGTAAATGTGCTGTCCCGCGGCAACAAGACCTTGTTTATAGCGACACGAGGGGCGTTCGAGGCGGTAAGCCCGCCGATGGTATACAAACGATAAGAGGTTGCCGAGGGTGCCGATGTGACCGATTTGCGAAGGAAATCCTGGACACTTCGGTCCCTTCGGTCCCTTTTGTTGGTCAGAGTATTTACTTAAGGAAGCTCTGAAAAACTGGTCGATTCATATCCGCCACACTTTATTGTCATACATCTTTAGCGCCCCTCCGTGGGCGCGGCACTATACCTATAGCCAATTCTTCGGACTCCGCAGGCACGGAGGCCTGCTGCTGATCGTTTGTTTTAACATTGTTCAGAGCTTCCTTAATCCCAAAACCAGCACGAACAATACCATGCCCAACATTACCTTTTCCTTTGTGTCGACAAACAAGGCTGCAGAACCGAATACGAGCCCTATGAATGCGGTAACAAAAACTATCAATCTTGGCGACCAGCCTTTTTTCTTTAGCCGGTGGTGCAGATGGTCTTCGCCGCCGCGCAGGGGCGAATGTCCGGATGAAATCCGGCGCAGTGTCACGATGATCGCGTCAATAAGCGGCAAGCCCAAAGCCAAAAAAACAGTGGCCACTTTTCCGCCATGGTAGATGCCGAGCAAGCCCAGCATCAGGCCGAAAAACATCGATCCTGTGTCACCGATAAGCATTTTTGACGGCGGGAAATCAAAAAAAGCGCCGGCTCCGGCTATGGCGGCGAGAGTGAAGGCCATGAGCGCTATCTCGGGTTCGCCGTTTCTAAGCAGAGCCAGGCATCCGAGAAGTACGAACCCGATGGTCGATACGATGCTTACCTGGCCGCTGACGCCGTCCAGCCAATTGAGTGCGTTGATGGTAAAAAGAAGCCAGCCGATAGTAAAAATCCCGCTGAGGAGGGGCAGCGGGCCGAGTGGACCGAAACTGAAATTCACCGTATCGAGAGGGATTACTCCGCCGAAAGGATTGGTAATAGTATAAATTTGCGAGCCGGTGGCGAACACCAGGAAACCGGTTCCGATTTGCATTGTGAGCCGGATCCAGGCGGGGAGGGGACTCAAGTCATCGACGAAAGAGACGATGCCGATGATCGTCACCGCCAGGATAAGGCCGGATTCCTTTATGCCGATGCGGAAAAAAAACAAAAAGGAAAAAATAAAAACCAATATCGCGACGATGCCCGTGGGGTAGGGGATCGGCGGACGACTCAGCCCATAGCGCCCGGGGGAGTCGATGAGCCCGATGCGGCGAAAAAGTCTGAGGCTGAAAAAATAAGCCAGCCATGTTATGACGAAGACGGTGGCAACCGGAATGAACATGAACTTAATTGTATAGGATGTAGTTGGTTGCGGTGGATGTTTCTGAGAAAATGACCAATGACAATCGGAAGGCAGAAAAGTGAGAAAAGGCAGAAATGTATCGCCCAAGAATTCGCGGCATGACCCGGCCTCACCTTATTTATAACTTTTCTGCCGCTTCTTTCCTTCGCCTCTTTCCTTTTTGCCTTTTCGGCCTTTCAACTATTAACTTCAGAATTATTCAAAAATGCGAGCGTCTGATCATCGTATGCCGGCATCCTCCGGGACTTTCGTTCTGGGTTTCCTGGGCAAGAAATGCCAGCATAATATTCGGAAAAACTGGAACCTATATTTGAAAGAGATGAATCTGAATGGATTCTTTGATTTTTATCCGACTGTGACCGCTGCCGATCTGGAGCTTCGGCTGGCTGAAATGTTTCTTCATCACAGACTGGGTTACGTAGTGGAGGAGCAGTTGGGGAAGAAGATAATGAAACTGCTGGACCGGATTTCTCAGGCGGCCAGTAAAAAGGGGAGAGTGGATACGGTTGTGAACGAGAGGGGAGTGATTGTGGGCCACTTTTTCGGAGGTAAAGATAATAAAAAAACGATGGAGCGGCGACTTAAATTGTGGTTAAAAAAAACTAAATAAAAAATTCCAAGAACCAAGATTCAAGAAACAAATAAATCTCAAAACTCAAATCACAAATTCAAAAAAATCACATGCGTTGACAATTATTTTGAGATTTGGCTTTTGGAATTTGCTTGAACCTTGTTTCCTGGCTCTTGATTATTATTTCTTTGGCTCTTGGGTTTTTTTAAAGTTGCATCTTCTACATTCCCATAGATAGAATCAGGACCATGACAAAGTACCGGATCCTTACTGAAGCAGACATGAAAGGCAAAAGAGTGCTGCTCCGTGCGGGTTTTGACGTGCCGATGAAAGACGGAAAGGTGACTGACAGAACCAGGATCGAGGCTTTGAAAAAAACAATGGCATATATCCTGAAGGCCGGAGGCATCCTGGTTATTTTGGCCCACCAGGGCCGCCCAAAAAACGGCCCCGATCCGCAATTCAGCCAGGAGCCGATAGTCCCGGTGCTGAAAAAACTACTGAAAGCAAAAGTTTATTTCGCGCCGGACTGTATCGGGAAAGAAGCCAAGAAAGTCGTAGACAACGCGAAACCAGGGGAAGTCGTACTGCTTGAAAATCTGAGGTTCCACCCGGAAGAGAAAAAAAACGACGCAAAATTTGCCAAAGAACTAAAAGCCCTCGGCGACGTGTACGTAAATGACGCATTTACCAATTGCCACCGCGAGCATGCAAGTATGGTGGGGCTTCCCGGTTTGCTGCCGGCTTTCATGGGATTCGGGCTGCAGAGCGAGATCGAACATTTGAGTCTGGTGCTCGATAAACCGAAACGCCCGCTTACCTTGATAGTTGCGGGGGCAAAGATGGAGACGAAAGTCCCCGTCATCCGTCATTTCCTTTTGAAAGGGGATCACATACTGCTGGGAGGCTGCATCGCAAACACTTTCATCGCAGCCAGGGGATTTGGGACAGGAACCTCGAAATATGACGAGAGCGGAATCGAACAAGCCCAGGAATTGATGCTTCTGAGCGAGCTGCCCGGACGGGCGAAAATTCATGTGCCGCGGGATGCGGTAGTGGCAAGCGAACTGAGCGAAACAGCTCAAAAATTGGATCTGCCGGTGGATGACATTCTTGGTGACATGAATATTTATGATATAGGAAAAGTGACTGCCAAACGCTACTGCGAAACGGTCGAAAATTCAAAAACGATCGTTTGGAACGGACCACTCGGCGTATATGAATACAACCGGTTTTCTCATGCCAGCAAACGGCTGGCCGAATCCATAGTAAAGGCCACTGACAAAGGTGCGTTTAGCATACTCGGAGGAGGGGATACGATCGATTTCCATTTAAAATACGGATACCCGCTGAATAAATATTCTTTTGTAAGCATGGGAGGCGGAGCAATGCTGGAATTCATCGGCGGAAAAAAATTTGCATCGCTGAAGTTGCTGGAAAAACATTGAGACTTGCGATGGTTTTTTTGATCACGCAAGAGGAAACCGAAGAAACCGAGGAAACCAAAGAGTCCGAAGAAAAGCAAATATTTCGTCGGTTTCGTCGGTTTCGTCGGACTCCTCGGTTTCTTTTTTATTAAATAATATTTATGAAAAGTAGCCTAGGAACCTTTTGTCAGGTTAAATGTTTGCCATGCCGGACATCGAGGCGCCATTCACGGTTTACATCGCTCAGCAGCAGCCTTCGAGTCAGGTTTTATTGAGCTTTATCCGGCGGTCGGCGGGCCCTTTTATGCTGGTTATCCCGCCGAAAGAAACAGATCACCTGTCGGATGAAACACTGAAACGTCTGTTCGGCGATGCGCAAGCGCTGAATGCCGACCGCCGCCTGGTGATCGCCACCAAGGACAAGAGGGTCGCTCAAATCGCCGCGACATTCGGCTGGCAGGTCATCTCGACCATAAAACAGCTGAGGATAGAACTGAAAACCCATCCTCTCTCCGCCGAAGCCTACAGGGCATTCAGCCCGGTTTCATGGCGTCAGGACATCAGGAGCAGGCTTCAGAACGTCGGACTTTTGTCGCTGCCGAAGCTGCGGATATGGCTGCTTTTTTTCCTCAGCGTGGGGGCGTTTCTGTATGTTTTTTTCAGGCTGCTCCCTTCGGCTGAAATAAGAATCTGGCCGAATCAGGAATCGCAAAATTTCACCACAAATATTTATCTCCGCGCGTCGGGTGCGGTTTTGCCGGTGCCGGGAGAACGGGTCAGGGTTTTGCCGCTTAAAAAGCTGACGGTATTTATAGATCGTATGGTCACATACGATCAGATAAGCAAAAATTTTACGGGGACAAACGCAAAGATGAATGTTCTGGTCACGAACGCGACAGATGAAGAATACGCGCTCAAAAAGGGAACGCGCATGGTAAACCAGGCCGGAATGCGGTTCCGCCTGCAAAGCGACTTGTTTTTGCCGCCTCATTCGAAGATCGAGGCACGGGTGTCAGCTGATCCGATCGACCAGTACGGGGAGGTATTGGGCGAAAGAGGAAACGTGCCGGCAGGCATAAAATGGGATTTTCCCGGACTGAGCGAAAAAGAACGCACTCTGGTTTATGCCCGGAACGAAAAACCGGCATCGGGAGGGAAAACATCATATGTAAACCAGGTCACGCTGGAAGACGTCCAGGGTTCGGCTCTACATCCTGGAGCCAGGCAAAGACTGGAACAGGAATTGATAAATGTGGCCAAGCAACAAGTCGAGGACGAAAGAATAAATCTGAACAACATAAATGGAACACATCTGGTTCAGCTGAAGTATGATGAGCTTACAAAGGTCTTTTACAAGAATTTTTCATTGTCCGAGTCTTTCATCGGACAAAATGTTTCATCAATTCCGATACAGGGAAGCATCGAGTATACGGTAATTTTATACGACGAAGACAAACTGCTGGATCTTTTAAAGGATGAAATCATGCAGCGTGTGCCGTCGGAGCGCGTTATCGTCCAAAATTCATTGACGAAGGAAAATATGAACATAAATGTGATTTCTCCATGGGATGATGATCTGGGATGGGTTAAAGTCACTGCAGATTTGACATATAACCAGCGTTATGTACTGGATCCCATTACCTCGCAGGGCGCCAAGTTCGGTAAATATTTGCGTGACAGCGTAGCGGGGAAGTCGTCCCCCGAAGCTTATAGAATCATTAAAAATTTCCCGGAAGTTTCAAAAGTAGAAATTTCAATCTGGCCGCCTTGGGCATATTCATTGCCGGAAATAGGAACCAATATTGCTGTAAAGGAGATGGAGAATAAATAAAAGTAAGCCTATTTAATGATGTACAAGATACATTGTGCGTTATTAAAGATATAGCAGTGTCCTATCCCCTCACTTCTCCCAAAGCGCTTATAAAAAACAAAAACCTAATAAAAATCATTAAATAATCCGCATTATAGATATCCACACAGATGTGGATAATTATTGTTCGACAAATGGGTTATCATATAGTGATATATATAATAAATTGCAGATTTATGGCTTATATAAGCCAATTGTAAGACATGGTTAACCTGAAAAAAAACACTGGGGAAGTGAAGGAATGTGTCCCCTTCTCCGGCACAGAAGCATTTTTTGAATCGCCGCGCCCGCGGAGGGGCGCTGCTGATCGGTATCGGCCGGTCACTCCTCCTCTCCGCAGTAATCATACCACTTCGCGTTTAAAACGTTCTTAATCAGACGCGCTGGCGGTATGGAGTTCTTGGCTTGAGTAAACGCTACGCGGTACGAGATGATGCCGTTACGAATGACCGATTAGTTATGTTTTAAATGCAAAATGGTATCACAAGCATCGCGGCGCTGGTGACTGGATTGCTATTCGCAATTGGCAATTAGCATTTTTTTAATCAGGATATCCTCAAAAACTTCCTTTTTCCGACCTTGTAAATCCCCTTCCCCGCTTTTGTATCGGTTGCGAAAACGGTCTTGTCGTCGAGCTTAACTCCCCCTTGTCCGATCAATCTGCGGGCTTCGGATTTACTTGAGACGGTATTGCTCGTGACCAGAGCATCAATTAGTGACTCCCCTTTCTTCGCTTCATATTCAGGAATGTCGTCCGGAATGCCTTTATTTTTGAAAACGTTTTCAAATCCGGATTCGGCTTTTTCGGCTTCGGTCTTTGAGTGGTATATGGTCACGATCTCGCGTGCCAGGCGCATCTTCAGATATTTCGGGTTTTCTTTGCCGATTTTCAGCGCTTCCTCCGCGGCTTTTACTTCTGCTATCGGGATGTCCGTGCAACATTCCATGTAGACCGGTATCAGGTTGTCCGGCATGGACATGATGCGTCCGTACATTTCGTCTGGCGGATCGGTCAGATAAACGCAATTGTTGTATGTCTTGCTCATCTTCTGTCCGTCGGTGCCTTCGATAAGCTTGGTAGTGATAACGAATTTTTCTTTTTTCTTCATGACTTGCATCAGTGTGCGTCCGGCAAGCATGTTGAAAAGCTGGTCGTTTCCGCCTACTTCGAGGTCGACGTCGAGAGCAACCGAGTCATAGCCTTGCATCAGGGGGTAGAAAAATTCGACGAACGAGATCGGCATTTCGTCCTTCATCCGCCGGACAAACATTTCTCGTTTCATCATCTGCTGAAGAGTGAAATATTTGGCGAGCGACAAAATTTCCTCAAACGAAAGTTTGCTAAGCCATTCGTGGTTGTAGCGGATCTCAATTTTCGAAAAATCAAGAATCTTTTCAGCTTGTTTTTTGTACGTCCGAAAATTTTCTTCGATCTCCTCCCGGGTCAAAGGTTTGCGCATTTCATCGCGTCCGGAAGGATCTCCTATCATTCCAGTGAAGCTGCCAATAAGGAAAATGACATGATGCCCGGCGTCGGCAAAGGCTTTCAGTTTCCTGAGAGGCACCGAATGGCCCAAATGAAGCTTGTTTCCGGTAGGATCGATTCCCAGGTAGAGCCGCAGTTTCTTGCCGGATTTCAGCTTTTCTTCCGCGACATCGCGCGGGACCACGTCCTGTACGCCGCGGGTGAGGAGTTCTTTGGGAAGTTCCATTATTACAAGAATACCAGAAAAGCTGACCCTGTCGCGTACCTACACGACAGGGTCGCTTGACTGCCAACATGGCAGCCTGTCAGCGGGGCTAAGCTGACTTACAAATTATCCGCTAAAATTTATGAGCGTTCAATGAAGATCATGGTTTCGTCACCGATCCGGCTTGATATGTTCCTTCTTTCGAAGGGATGTGTTTTAAGTCGCGCCAAGGCGCAGAGAGCCGTAAAGGACGGCAATGTGAATGTTAACGGGTCGGCCGTATTTAAGCCGTCATTCGGCTTGAATCCCGGAGACGAGGTTCAAATTAACGCGAAAGTCGAGGCCGGGACAGATTTAATGAAGACGGATTTAAAATTGAAGATTTTATATGAGGATGCGGATTGCATGGTTATCGAAAAGCCGCGAGGCATCACGGTGCATCCGGGTGCGGGGATGCAGCCCGGCGAGGTGACGATGCTGAACGGCCTGGCATTTATTTTTTCAAAGCAGTCAATCCCCTTCTCCCCTTCCGGCGCGCTGGTACACAGGTTGGACAATCAGACATCCGGTTGCCTCCTGATCGCCAAAAACTCCAAAGCACAACTGAAGCTACGGAAACAATTTCATGACCGGAAAGTGTTGAAACAATATCTGGCGCTGGTCGCGGGAAATCCGACGCCCGCTGAAGCGATAATAGAAGCCGATATCGGACGAAATATGAAAAACCGGATGAAAATGTCCGTTTTTGAAGCCGGAAAGACGAGGAGCGCCAAGACGACTTACAGAACGCTTTCGAAGACTTCCGATGCCGCGCTTTTAAAGATAGATATTCATTCAGGCCGGACGCACCAGATACGCGTCCATCTGAAGACTGTCGGACATCCGGTTCTGGGGGACAGGAAATACGGCGATAAATACTCTGAAAATATTGATAAAAAATACTCAATAGATTCTCTTTGTCTGCATGCCTGGAAATTGGGATTCATATCTCCTTCCGGCAAGCAAGTTGAAATCCGGAGTTGCGTACCGGATGATTTCAAAAAAACAGCCGACATGCTCGGTTTATACCTGATACTCGATACCTGATACCATTTTGCATTTAAAACATAACTAATCGGTCATTCGTAACGGCATCATCTCGTACCGCGTAGCGTTTACTCAAGCCAAGAACTCCATACCGCCAGCGCGTCTGATTAAGAACGTTTTAAACGCGAAGTGGTATGATACTCGATACTTGCCTTTCAAGGTTTGTACGTCACCGTGTATTCAAGCACATCCAGTATCTCCCCGTTTTTATTTCGGGCGACAATGCGGTAAACATTTTTGCCCCGTTTCATGGTTTGCATAGCTGTGGAGGCGATATAGTTCCAGGTGGTTTTCCCCGGTTCGTAGAGAGAAAGCGTATAACCATTTATCGAGACGGAATATGTCTCGGCCGATGTCTGACCCTCGATAACTATTTCCTTCAAAGCGATCACAGCCGCGAGTCCGGGAGCAGGAGAATTTACTACAATTACCCCCGGCGTAAGCGGAGGATTTTGTTTTATCGGGGGTTGCGACGGTGTGGCGCCCGAACCCGATGCGACCGAAGGCTGATAAATGACGATAATGCTTCGGGGCGGGCTCAGGTTCCCGTCGGCATCGACAGCCCAGACAGAGTAAGTGTTGGTTCCCGTAACCATGTTCGTGAGTGCGGCGCTGGCCAGATAACTCCATGTTTTGTCGCCGGGCTTGAAGAGCTGGAGCCGGTAATCGTTTACTTTGATCCCTGCGGCGCCGGGGGGAGCGTCCCCGGTTATCTCCACTTCGCTTAAACCCGTGGTCAATGTTTCCCCGGAACCGACCGGTGATTTGATCCGCACCGGCTGAACTTCAGGCTGGTACATATTGTTTACAGTCCGGCTTACTTCCTGCAGCACGACCCCCTGCACGTCGAGAGCTTCAACTTTGATCAAAGCCGCCGGATCTTTGCCGAGACTTATTTCCACGGAGAAGGTAAGATCTTTTTTTATGGGAATCGATTGTCCATTGACCATGATTGTGGCGATTTTTGCGCTGACCTGACCGCTGACCGTTACTGTTTTGGCCTTCACCTGAGCTGAATTTTCCGGATACAAAAGTATCAGATTTTTATTTTCAGCCATGACTGGCGCATCGCTCCCGGATGGTTCCGCTGCCATCACGGGTCCGGAAGATTCGGCGAATAAAACATAACTGTCAGTAAAAAATTCATCCTTGACCGGCACTGGCATGGGATTGCGATAATCATACGGATCCAGGCCGCCGGCGATATCCCGTTTCGCGGCCTCGTTCAGGTTCAGGTATTGACCTTCGCCGATATAAATCGTTTGCGAGCCGCTTTTTGGGAATGCGAGAGTGGTCTTGAGACCCAGGCCGGCCGCTTTTGCGACCATCAGTTCCGATGACCCGGCCAGTGCGCTGGTATCCGGCGGTATCGAAACAATATATGTCGGCAGAGTCACGGAACGGACTATTGATCCTGAAAAATTCAGTGAAGACGGTGAATTTATCCATATTCTCCCGCTTTTCAGAGTCAAATCGATCGCCGAATCGCCTTTTGGACCGTAGGAATCACTTTGTTCGATGGTGATTTCGCTGCCACGGTCCAGACGGATTTTCATTCCGTCAAAGAAGGACAAAATTATATCGGCATTGCCGCGGGAAGCCACGCTGTCACCGGGATAAAGTTTCAGGCTTGATTCAGCTCGTTGCCATTCATCGCCCTGGAGTGAGACTTGCGCGCTTTCCGAGCCCGAACGAACTGACAAAACCACGGGGGCACGGCGGCCGACGGCATGGTCAAATAAGGCGAAAACCCTCGAAGCCAGGTACCACGTGATAAGAATCGCCAAAACCGCGAAAACCAATCGTCCCAGCGTGCGGGATTTCTGTCTTTCATTGCCGATCAAATAAAGGTGTCTTCGATGACTGGGCAGCATGGGCTCCTAATACTAAATTGACAATTGACAATTGACAAATGAAAAATTAAAAGAAACCGACGAAACCGAAGAGTCCGAGGAAACCGAAGAAATTCCGCTGTTCCTCGATTTCGTCGGATCCCTCCAGTTTTTAAGCCGCCGTTACCCTGGCCACTTCCAGCTTGGAAGTCACCTTGTCATGAACCATCGTTTCACCCCATTCTTTCATCGTCTTGTAGCCTTCTTTATGGGCGGCTGCCAGTATTTCAGATGAAGTCGCCTGGCTTAAAATCAGATTTTTTATCGACTCCGATGCCACGAGAAGCTCCGGAAGAGAGCACTGTCCGGTATAAAAATTGGCTTCGTCCTCAACGTGCGTATCCGGACTTTCGCGGAATTCCGGATTGACGGTCCGGACCAGCCGCTGAGCCAGAACCGCTCGGAGCGCCGGAGCAAAAGTATATGTGCTTACTCCCATGGAAAGAAGCCGGGGTATGGCTTCTATCGCAGAATTCGTATGGAGTGTCGCCAACACCAGGTGGCCGGTAAGCGAAGCATCTATTGCCGTCTGAGCCGTCTCCTGATCCCGGATCTCACCGACGAGGATGATATCCGGGTCGTGGCGCAAAATAGCGCGAAGGCCGGTGGCGAAAGTATAACCGTGCTCACTGTCGATCTGACTTTGAATAATATCTTTCAACTCGTATTCGATAGGATCTTCGAGTGTGATGATGTTCCGGTCCTTTCCCGAGAGTGTCGAGAGCAGCGCATACAGTGTCGTTGTTTTTCCGGAACCCGTGGGTCCGGTAACCAGGATGAGGCCGTTCGGTAGCTCCACGAGCTGCATCAATTTTTCTTTTATTTCAATCGGGAAACCGAGTTTTTCGAGAGGTACGATCCCCCGCTCCGGATCCAGCAAACGCAATGTTAAAGCTTCGCCGAATCTGGAAGGCAAGCTGGCGACACGGACGTTGATCATGCGGCCGGCGGTTGGGAAGGTGTACTGTCCGTCCTGAGCAATAGTTTCGATATTCATTTTCAGTTTCGATTTGAATTTGATGCGGCGTTTGACCGTTTCAAAGATTTCGTGTGAAACATCCAAAAGCTTTGCAAGCAGCCCAAGCTCGCGCCATTCGATCTTCACATTGTTTTTTTGCGGGTTGATATGTATGTCTGATATGCCGTTTTTTACGGCTTCCTGTTCCAGTGTGGATAAAAGCTCTTCTCCCTGAAGAAAAGACAGCTTCTTTGAGTCAATTTTGGACATCGAAATATTATATCATAATTTGGTGATTATATATAGCGTAAAGGGGAGTCGCATTGGCGACCTCATTCTTCCTCCAGTCTCTCACCCCATTTGAGTTTATTTCGGAGAGTTGAGAAATACGTTTCTTCGGTGCGGCGTAAAAATTTTACGCGCTCAGGTGAGGCGGAGGCTTTCAGTGTATCCCCTCTCTCGAGAGTCACGTATGTCTGGCCGTCCAACGTGAGGCTCACGAAGACATCAGAATATTCATTCTTTTTTGTAAGGATTTTTACTTCTATTTCATACTCCGCCGGCAGGACAATCGGCTTTTGATAAAGGCTGTGGGGGTTAATCGGCGTCAATATCGTGGCGTTCAATCGGGGGTTGACGATCGGTCCGCCGGCGGCAAGCGAATATGCGGTGGATCCGGTGGGCGTGGCTATGATCAAGCCGTCGGCATGGAAGGTGGCCAAAGGATCCCCGTTTACCGAGGTTTTCAGATCAATGAGACGCGAAATGGCGCCCTGGGAAGCCACTGCCTCGTTCAGGACTCTTCCGTGCCAGAGGATTCGTTTCCCGCGTTTTGCCGTGATTTCCAAAAGACTGCGTTCTTCTATATGTCCCCGGCCGCTTAAAAAGCCGGGGATCATTTCTTTAGCTTCATGAAGGCTCATTTCAGCCAGAAATCCTACGGTGCCACGGTTGATGGTCAGTAATGGGACATTGAGATCATCCATTTCACGTACTGTCCTGAGGATTGTGCCATCCCCTCCGATGACAATCAGCAGATCGATTTCACGGCAACTTGAAAATTTAGGCTGATTTTTGAAAACGGAACTTTTGCACCTCTTCCGGTCAAGATACGTTTTCGCGCCGCAGGACTGGACTGTTCGCAAAATACTTTTGAGTATTTGTTCGGCATCGACGATGTCCGACCGGGCCGTTATGCCGACTTTTATGAACTTTAGGGGCATGGTTTTGGAAGGACTGGATAATAATAGGGTAACAGAGCAACGGTAAGGAAGGTAACAAATGATTCTCTTCGCTGGCTCTTTTTGGTATCATCAATGCATGCTAGAGAGGCCGATTCGGGTGCTTAAGGCAATGGAAATAGAAGAAAAAATTCTTCATGCGGGGATTTTGATTTGTCTTCTGAGCCTGTTTTTGCCGTGGATCGGAGGCCAATGGTACGGGAACGCTCAACAATGGAACGGCTTCGGATTCTATACCGGTTATGTGGGACACATGGTATTTTTGTTGCAAATTTATGAATTGACCATAACGTTGTCTCCGGTATTGGGCGGACCGATAGTGGTCAGAAAAGAGCATCGAAATCCGGTGCGCTTATTCATCAGCTCGACGTCGCTCATTCTGCTTTTTGCCGCCTTTACGATACTGCTTCGGCTTACGTCGGAACTGTCCGGTGCGGAAATAAGGTTCGGCATCTACGTTGGAATCGTTGGCAGCGCCCTCAATACTCTTTATGTTTTCCTGAAATATCAGGAGCAACGGAAAAATGAAGTCCGACAGCTTTTTCATCATCCCGATGAGCAGCAGCCGATCGTAAAAAAGCAGATAGCTGCGCCTTTTGAAGAGGAAGTCCCGCCCCCGCCCCCGCCCCCGCCTCCCGGTCCCGCGGAAGACCATCAATTATTCGGAAGACCATGAACGATCCCGTTTCAGCCTCCGGCCAACAATATAATGACGACGATTTGGTTTACGTCGATACTGAAAGCCGGACCGTGATCGGCCGTGTCGAATGGACGAAGAACGAAAAGCCGAAGTCTTTGCCTTTTAAAGCATCACCAAAAGAAAAAAAAGGAGAAGGTAAAACGCCGCGACGCCAGTTTTCAAGAAAATATTATCCTTTCGGAACGTACCGTAGCATGAAAAGGATCTTCAAGCTGCAGGGGAAAATAAAAGACCCCGAACCGAACAAAACCCTGGATGAAGTTATCCCGAGGGCCCTGAAGGACGCTTATTGGGAGTGGGATGAGAAAAAGGGACCGAAGGCACCGATGGGACCGATGTAAGTTTATGGTTTTTGGTTATGAGGTTATTCGAGTAGAGCGTGGCAACTCAACCAAAACCATAAACCATAAACATTGTTTGCCTCAAGCTACCGGATGCAATGCTTTCCTCGGTTTCTCGTTGGAAATACGGTGGTTTTCGCTTAAAACTTCGCTGACGCGCTTTACCTCTTTTTTGGCGCCGATAATGATTGGCGTGCGCTGGTCCATGTCGTGGATTTTCACGTCCAGGATGGAATGATGGCCATCGGAAGCCGCGCCGCCCGCCTGTTCCATTATGTAAGCGAAAGGACCGCATTCGTAAAGCAGCCGAAGCTTTCCTTGGGGATATTTGCTGCCGGCGATATTCGTGAAGATCCCGGCGCCTTTGATAAGCATGTGATGTACATCGGGCACCATCCCGCCAGAGTAACGCAGCGTGATGCCTTCATCCAGCCAGATATTCATCATTTTCCGGTACGGGGGGGTGTCTGTCACTGCACGGAGATTACCCGGGGCATAAGTTTTCACTTCATCCCGCATCGAGAGATTGCGCTGAAGCAGAATGAATTCGCCGACTTCATTCAGGATAAACGCGTGCACGCCCTTGTCGGCGGAGTACACCAGAATCGTCCGGGGGCCGTATACCAGATACAGAGCGGCCAGTTGCTCCCGTGGCTTCCTGCCGATCAGATCTCCCTTTTCGTAAATCCCGAAAATCGAACCGATGGCCAGATTGGCATCGACCAGGGATGAGCCGTCAAGCGGATCAAAAACCACCGTGAACGGAGCGTCCGGGACAAGTTCCTGCAAAACTGCTTCCTCCTCCGAAGCATAGGAATGCACCAGGCGGCTTTCACAAAGCTCTTCTTTGATTATTTTATTGCTCAACACATCAAGCTTCAGTTGCTCTTCTCCGAACTGGTTTTCGGAGCCGGCGAGTCCCAGATCGGTCGTACGGATCGCGTTGTGCACGTATTTTCCCGCACGGGCGACATCATTTATCAGGTGGCGCAGCCTGTCTGGCACGCCGGATTGGAACAAATGAGCGTTAAGCGATACCCGGGTTGGAAGCGGACAAGCGTTCATACACTTGGGAGAAAAGGAGATTCTACATCAAGGTGCCGACTTTGAGAACCATTTCGGTGACTCGCATGGCATAGCCCCATTCGTTGTCGTACCAGCTCAGTATTTGCGCTGCCCGGCCGTCGATCACCTTCGTTGAGGGCGCATCGACGATCGAAGAATGAGGATCGGTCTGAAAATCTATCGAAACACACTGGTCATCGGAAACACTGAGGATGCCTTTCATTGATTTGCCGGCGGCTGCTGATTTCAGTTTCAGATGAATTTCTTCGACCGAAGCCGGTTTCTTCAGGAAGAAAGCCATATACGCGCAGCTGACAGTCGGCACCGGGACGCGGAAAGCCATGCCGTCTATTTTGCCTTTCAAATGCGGAAAGATCACGGCACAAGCCTTAACTGCTCCGGTCTTGGTCGGGATTATGGAAAGTGTCGCCGCACGGGACCGCCGGAGCTCACCGCCATCCCTGGATTTGTTGTCCAGGAGATTTTGGGAAGCGGTAAAGGCATGCACCGAGCTGACCAGCAGATTTTCTACTCCGAAATTTTCATCGATGACTTTTATCACCGGAGCGATGCAGTTCGTCGTGCACGAAGCATTTGAAATAATATCCATGTTTTTGGTAAGTGTTTCGTCGTTTACTCCCATGACGAAAGTCGGAGTGGAATCTTTCATCGGTGCGGTAACGATGACACGGCTGGCGCCGGCTTTCAGATGACCTTCGACTTCCTCGCGAAGATCAAAATTGCCGGTCGATTCGACTACGATATCCACCTGAAGTTCTTTCCACGGGCATTTGGCAGGGTCCCGCTGTTTGACTATGCGGACCGGTTTGCCGTTCACCAAAATATTATCGTCGTCCCGTACTTCAATTTTTCCGGGAAAACGGCCGTGCAGTGAATCGTATTTCAGGAGGTATGCGCGTGTCGCTGCGTCCGATGATGCATTGAGCGCCACCACTTCGACTTCTCCGGAATAAGTTTCAACGAACTGACGATGGACATTCCGACCGATACGTCCATATCCGTTGATTGCAACTTTCAACATGATAAAAATTTAATCTAAAGAGGCAGATTAGTCAAGAAAAGGGCAAAACACAGCGGAAAGAATCGAGAGGCGAAGACGGATCAAATCCAAAACAAACAAAGCTTTTAGTTGCCGCGCCCGCGGAGGGGCGCTGCTGATACCATTTTGCATTTAAAACATAACTAATCGGTCATTCGTAACGGCATCATCTCGTACCGCGTAGCGTTTACTCAAGCTAAGAACTCCATACCGCCAGCGCGTCTGATTAAGAACGTTTTAAACGCGAAGTGGTATGAGTGGAAAAAATAATTTTTTTTGAAACAGCAGCAGCCCGCCGTGGCTGCGGAGTCAAAGGTGAAGCGATTTTCGGTTTGCAATGATATGTTAACAGAACTTAATTTCGCTCTTGATCTTTAGGCATAAATCGCAATCAATGCTCCGAGAAAAGCGAAGAAGACGCCGGCGATCCAGAGCCGCATGGTTACTTTACTCTCGCCCCAATTCAAAGCTTCCAGATGGTGGTGAAACGGCGCCGAACGGAAAATCTTCCGTTTGAAACATTTCTTGCTGGTGAGCTGGATGATCACCGAGAGCATTTCAAGCACGAAGACGAAACCGAGGAGCGGCAGAACCAACACCTGATTGATCATGAAAGCCATCACTGCCAGCGTCCCGCCGAGCGCCAGCGATCCGGTGTCACCCATGAAAAACAGCGCCGGAGGCACGTTGTGCCAGAGAAAAGCGGCCAATGCCCCGGCTACGACGCCGCAAAAAGCAGCAAGTACGAAAAGACCCGAAATGTAAGCAATGAGGCCGAAACAGCCGAATGCGATGGCAAGAAGGCCGCCGGCCAGCCCGTCCAGACCGTCGGTCACGTTAACCGCATTGGCGGTTCCTATGACCACAAAAACGAAAAAGGGTATGTAAAACAAGCCGAGATTGACTTCCCCAGACGTGATGCCGATGAATTTTCCAAAGGGTATATGAATTGACTGATACTCCAGACGAAAATAAAACCAGCTGGCGGCCAGGAGCGTCATGAGTACGAGCAAACCGAGTTTCGGCAAGGCATTTAGTCCTTTGTTTTTCCCGATTTCCCGTATGTTTAAATAGTCATCGATTGCACCGAGAAGTCCCAGCCCGACCATGACCGCCAGCGGGATGTATACCTGTCCGCGTTGCAGGAGGGAATGTTCGACTATTCCGGTCAGCGACAGAATGCGTGAAACGAGTACCGTAAGAAGGATTGATCCCCAGATGAGGATCCCGCCCATGGTGGGCGTGCCGGCTTTTGACTGGTGGTATGTCAAAAAAACGCTGGCCGATCCGCCGTCCACCGCCTGTACCCTGAGTTTTTTTCCTAGCTTGTAACGCAGCAGGAAATTAAAAAAGGGGCGGGTCAGGATAAGTGCGAGAGTGAATGCTATGAATGAATAAAGCAGAATTTCTCCGAGAGATATCGTCGGCCGTACCGGGAGCGGAATCATAGAAAAAGGAGACGGATAAAAACTGCCTGGCGTATATTATTCCTCGCCGCGGTTAAAAGCAGCCGGACGAGTTGCGGTTTTCCACCCAGCGGTTTTGGCTTGGGTCGCCACCTTTTGGATCAATTTCGCGGTGGCGGCATCCGAATGGGGTTTATCGATATCATAAAAGCGCATTTGCTCTTTTTTGAACATAAGCTCGATGCGTCCCGTCGGGCCGTTTCTGTGCTTGCGGATGTAAATATCGGTGATGCCCGGACGGTCCGAATCCTCTTCGTAATAGTCTTCACGGTACATCATAAGGACGACATCGGCGTCCTGCTCGATGGATCCGGACTCACGCAGGTCGCTCAGCTGGGGAATGTTTCCGGGCCTGTTTTCCACCGCGCGGGAAAGCTGGCTCAGAGCGACGACAGGAATCTTCAGTTCGCGGCCAAGCATCTTGAGCGAACGGGAAATCTCGGCAATCTCCTGGACACGGTTCCCGATGAAACCCTGATTTCCGGTAGTCATAAGCTGAAGGAAGTCGAGGATTATGAGATCCAAACCGTGTTCCATCTGAAGACGGCGCGCCTTGGCCCGGAGCTCGGGAATCGTGGAACCCATGGAATCATCGATAAAAATATTCGCCTTGTTCAAGTCGTCCATTATCGGACCCATGTTCTGGAAGTCCTTGTCCTCCAGTTTGCCTTTCTGAAGCTTCCAGGAATCGACCCCGAGCATTGACGCGAAGAGACGGTCGACCAGTTGTTCTTTGCTCATTTCAAGGGAAAAGATGCCGATGGTCTTGTTGCATTTGATGGCGGCATTTTGCGCGATATTCAGCGCCAGCGATGTCTTGCCCATGCTGGGTCGGGCGGCGATGATTATCAGATCCGAAGGCTGAAAACCGGACAGCTTGTTGTCCAGTCCGGAAAAGCCCGTGGGGACGCCTTTTACCGAAGAATCCTTTGTTTCATGCAATTCGGCAAACTTCTCGTAACGGGCGCTCAGGATATCGCGGATATGAATGAACTTGTCTTTCAGAAATGTTCCGGATATCTGAAAAACTGTTTTTTCAACATCTTCCAAAATTTCGGGCACATCCCGTTCCGTCTCATAGCCCAGGCCTTTTATTCTTTCGCCAGCCTGGATGATCCTCCGGTGGATGGATTTCGTTTTCACTATCTGGCCATACTTGTGTACATGAGCCGATGTCGGGACTTTCGCAGCCAATTCTGCCAGGAAAGCGCTGCCACCCACTTCCTGAAGTTTTTTGGAGTCGCTCAGTTTGTTGCTTACGGTCACTATGTCCACCGGTTGATGCGACTGATACAGCTGATGTATCGCCTGGAACACCATGCGATAAGTCGGATCGTAAAAATCCTCGGGTAAAAGAAAATCGGAAATTTTTACGATCGCGTCAGGATCGAACAGAAGCGCACCGAGAACCGTTTGTTCAGCCTCGAGACTGTGCGGCTGCACATCGAGAAAAGTTTGTGCCATGGGTAAGCGAGTCTAATTAACGGATTGACAATTGACAATTGACAATTGAGAATTCCCTCTCATACCATTTTGCATTTAAAACATAACTAATCGGTCATTCGTAACGGCATCATCTCGTACCGCGTAGCGTTTACTCAAGCCAAGAACTCCATACCGCCAGCGCGTCTGATTAAGAACGTTTTAAACGCGAAGTGGTATCACAAAAAGGCAAAAGGTGTCTTTTCTGCGCTTTTGTCGTATTTCCTTTTTGCCTTCCTTGTTCATAGTCCATTAAGTTTCTTATGCGCTTCGCGTATTTCCTTTTCGAGCTTATCGAGAAGCTTGTGGTTTTGCTTCAAAAATAGGCGCGCCTGTTCCCGGCCCTGCCCGAGAGTATCGCCGTAAGCGCGGAAAAATGTTCCTGATTTTTCAATGACGCCGTATTTGACTCCCAGATCCAAAACATCCCCTTCTTTCGATATTCCCTGTGCGTAAAGAATGTCGAATTCCGCCTGGCGGAATGGCGGGGCAATTTTATTCTTTACCACCTTCACGCGAGTGCGGTTGCCGACAATGCTTTGTTCATCCGTCCCCTTCTCCATGATTTTGTCGATGCGGCGCACGTCCAGACGCAGCGATGCGTAAAACTTCAGGGCATTGCCGCCCGTAGTGGTCTCGGGATTGCCGAACATGATTCCGATTTTCATGCGGATCTGATTGATAAAGACCACCGAGCAATTGGTTTTACTGACTATGGAAGTAAGTTTCCTGAGAGCCTGGCTCATCAGACGGGCCTGGAGGCCCATGTGGCTGTCGCCCATCATCCCTTCTATTTCAGCTCTGGGCGTGAGTGCGGCGACCGAATCGATCACAACGATGTCTATGCCGCCCGAACGGACAAGCGTTTCGGTTATTTCCAGCGCCTGCTCGCCGTCATCCGGTTGGGAGACCAGCAGATTGTCGATATCCACGCCGATTTTCTTCGCATATTGAATATCGAGCGCGTGCTCGGCATCGATAAATGCGGCCTTGCCGCCGAGCTTTTGTATTTCAGCGATGGCATGGAGGGCCAGGGTGGTTTTTCCGGAAGACTCCGGGCCGTAGATTTCGATTATCCGGCTGCGCGGGATGCCGCCGCCGATTGCCAGATCCAGGCCGAGAGATCCGCTGGAAAATGTTTCAATCTGGATATTATGAGCGCCGCCCATGTTCATTATCGCGCCGGTTCCGTATTGTTTTTCAATCTCGGCTAAAGCGGCTTTGAGGGCATCTTTCTTGGCATTTGAAATAGTCTCGATAGCAGGCTTGGAAGGATTTTTTTGTGGAGCAGGAAGCTGCTGGGACTGTAGCGGGGATGATTTTGTCATAAAAACGGAAGAAGAGGATAAAGGTGTATGGAAGTACACCGTCAAATATCCATGTACGATCAGCATGCGTCAAACAAAAGCGATTGCAATATCAAATTTATATTATGGTGTACGTAGATACACCCAGGGTGAAGACAATTAATGACAATTGCTAATTGCCAATCTTCACGCATTTCCCAATGTTCTCTACGGTATCCGTTATATCGCAGAAATAACCGGCTCCGCACAGGATGCCGGCAGAACCTCCGCAAGGTACTGATGAGCCGGAACCGGCCGAAGGCTCCGGGGTATTTTTATCCGACAGGAAACCAAGGGATAAAATCAAATTATCAAATTGTGAAATAAGTATCTGGCCTTCCTCAACGCGTTTTACTGAATTTTGCGCGGATACGTCAAAATGGAAATTTATTACGGAATCGGAATCCTCGACGTAAATATCCCGGACAGTGTTATTTTCCTGAGTCGCGCGGACGGCGCGGCGGCCGGCAATATAAATTGACGAACCAGGGGGCATGCTGCCGGAAGACGTTTTTGAAACCACAATCAGCGGCCTTGGTTCGTTTTTCAGATAAAAAGTCACTATCCCCTTTTCTATCTTCGCATCCCATGAATCCGGCGCTTTTATCCGGAGATCGAGCGCGGGTATTTCCCAGATGTGCAGAGATTCCTGACCGTAGGCCGTTTTTACAAAATCCACTACCATGACGGGCAGATCTTCGGAGCGGACATTCGTTTCGATCCGGCCCCGGACAAACGCACTCAAGCCTTCGTAACTCCGGAGATTTTCAATCTTGCTTTCCAGATAGAACTTCGTCTCGCCGTCAATCGCAAGAGCGTGCGTGCCGCGCCGGACAAGCGAAACTTCTACGGGGATTATCGTTCCGGTGGCTGCAGCCGGTCCGATGCGGAAATCAATCGGAGGTTTGTTTGTGCAGGAACTCAAAAAGATCAACGCGGAGATTAATATTGCCACAGAAATCCTTCTGGAAAGATATAAGATATAAAACATAAGATATAAGTTTAAGCACTTACATCTTACATCTTATGTCTTACTTTTTCTTCGAAGCATCGAAGTCATATACCGCGCGGCCGACTCTTACAAAATACGGCATTTTCTGAAGATTGAGCGAAATGGTCCCGACCTTCACGGTTCGTTGTTTAGAGACTTCCTCGATGATCTGTTTCTTGGACAACGCCCCCTTCTTCTTCAGTATGGTTTCAATAACGTCAGCAACAGTACCGGGCTCGAAGCCCCACTCGCGAAGCGCATAAAGACCGCGGCCAACGAGGACAAATTGCGGATACCGGATCAATTCATTGTGAACCGCCTGGACCGTGACGTTCTTGTGGTCAAAACCGGCTTCCTTTATATGGTTTGCAATTTCCATGAAATGCATCGGCCGGCCGACTTTTTTCAAAATTATCTCGACTTTGTCCCTGATGGACCGTGGTCGGACGAATCGCCATTCGGTAAGCCCCCAGCCTTCCGGGATCTCTTTCAAACGTTCGTCGATCGAGAGGCAGCTTAAGATAAGTTCGGAAGACGGAATCCTGCCCTGGAAAACAGGCATGGCCTGAATCGAGGAAATCAATTCCGGAGCTTTCATGCATGAGTGCCGCTTATTGAGCAGCTTAATCGCTGTGTCGATAATCATCGAAACATCATCAAGAGCGAGCGATGCCAGTCTCCAGAACGGCTTATAAGTCTGGGTCCGGCCTTCGGCGACTATCTCGCTGTCGATGGAAAACGAAAGTTTGAGAATGGATCCATCCACCATCTGCGAGCCAGGCAAGCGTTTCAATACGGAGGAAATAAGCTCGGTAGACAACATGACTCCGCCGTGTGCGCGCAAAATACTTTTGGCCAGTTCGTTAACGTCATTGAGCCTTGTCGTGCGGACAGTCCGCTTCAGTTTGGCCAGGGCGATGCTTTCGATCTGACGGATGCGCTCGCGGGTCACGTTGAAATGTTTCCCAATCTTCTCAAGAGTCTGCTTGCTCTGGCCAGCCAGTGCAAAACGTCGTTTGATAACCTCAGTTTCCTTTTGGGTCAAAACCAAAAATAAATCACCCAAAAGTTCCTGCAAGTTCAAATTAAGCTGGGGTTTTGCGGCAGACGGCTGCGAAGAGGAAGAAGAGGAAACGGGGGTGGGCATAAATGATGGGGATAAAACTATCTTGTTGTACCAGAACGTTGACAGAAAATAAAGTTAATCCTGCTTTCCGATTGCTTATGGAACGATTGTGATTTGCAATAGGGTTTTATAGTGAGGGAAAACAAAAAGATCATAATTTAATGGGGATTATATTATAATAATAAAGATAGGATGTCAATGGGTAATCCGGTAACTGCTCACTGACGCTGCGGATTATCGGGCGAATAAATTCGCTATTTTCCCCTTAGTTAACCGCCGATTTAAATCGGCGGTTAACTAAACACGAGAAAGCGGAATTTATTCCGCAAAGAGCTGCTGGTTGTTTCTCACAAGTTTATTTCAGACTCAGTGAGCGGTTACGTAATCCGCTCCATTTCTGTTTCAAGAATCGCGCAGGCGGCCCTGGCATCGGGATCGCTCCCCTCCCCTTTTGAAGTAAAACGCTCATCGATGAATTTCACCGGAATATTGCAGGTCATTTGTATTTTTTTAACGACATCGCGCACATAGACGGCTTGTGAACCTTCGGTACCGCCAGGCAATCTCGGAAGACCGACAATCAATTTCGTCACCTTTTTTTCATGAATGATTTTTTCGACGGCTTTAACCAGCTCTTTTTGATCGCGATGTTTTATCGTTTCAAGAGCAACCAGGATCCCCGATTCAGTCTCTCCGAGGGCGACGCCGGTTCTTTTCGTGCCGATGTCGAGGGCGAGCAAATTCACAGGTCAGGTTGGGTTTATACTTTATGGAACCTCTTGAAAATTGTTAAATTGTTAAATTGCTAAATTGTTTACATGCAATACGCATGATTCATGTTTGTGATACCACTTCGCGTTTAAAACGTTCTTAATCAGACGCGCTGGCGGTATGGAGTTCTTGGCTTGAGTAAACGCTACGCGGTACGAGATGATGCCGTTACGAATGACCGATTAGTTATGTTTTAAATGCAAAATGGTATGAACAGGTAGCTGTTACGATTCGTTATTTAACTCTGGCCACCATTCTGCTCAACGATGACTTCTTTCTGGCGGCATTTTTCCAGTGGATTATATTTTTCTTGGCGGCCATGTCGATGGCCTTGAAAGCGATCGGCAGGGCTTTGGCTGCATCAGCCAATTTGTCAGCCTTCACCAGAACCGTGACTTTCCGGATCTGTGTTTTCATACTCGTTTTGAAAGGCAATCGGCGGGCGCGACGCGCAACCGACTGTTTCATGTGCTTGATCGAGGATTTGAGAAGCGGCATAAAGCGAGGGAAGGTTAGGGAAACGTGAACGAAAAGGCAAGAGGGCGAAAAAGGTAAAAAAAGGAGAAAAAAGGGGAAGTATGTCATGAGCATCTGTGATACCACTTCGCGTTTAAAACGTTCTTAATCAGACGCGCTGGCGGTATGGAGTTCTTGGCTTGAGTAAACGCTACGCGGTACGAGATGATGCCGTTACGAATGACCGATTAGTTATGTTTTAAATGCAAAATGGTATGAGGAATCAATTATATTCAACCCCTTGACTCCGCGGCCACGGAGGGCCGCTGCTGATCAATAATGATCATTATTCCCCGCGGAAATGACCGCGGCTCGGTAGAACTCTATTTCATTTCCATAATAATAACTTTAACGCGGGTCTACTGACCCGCGGCAGGTGGCAGGGAATTCTCAATTCCCTGAGCGGAACCCATAAAGACTCCCAGTAAGTCCTGCTGCAATTCGGAAAATGGAGAAAAAGCGGGTGGCGGGATTACCTCGACCTTTTTCTGTTCTTTCCGGCCGGCCTCGATCTTTGCAGTAAACACCGGAGCGTCTTCGAAGAGTCCGATCAGGTCAATATTGAAGGAAAAATCTTTAAAGGAGTTCTCGAATTTGGTGAAATAACGGTCGATTTTAAGCTTCAGGTTCAGGGGTTGGATGAATATTTCGCCGTTCTTGATTGAGATTTCATCTTTGGCGACTTTCTCGATTGGCAGATCGGCCGTGAGGACGATATTCTGCTTTTGATCCCAGGCGGTCATAGTGAATCTTTTATCCGAAACGGTGCCTGCGACAAGTTTTATCCCGTCGACAATCAAAGAATAATCGGCGCCGGTTTTGGTAAATACCGCCTTTTTTCCGTTTGTGGCGCCGGTGAATTCAACCAGCATGTCCTGATTTTTGCTGATCTGGATATTGACGTCGCCCAGTTTTGCGCCGGAATTTGAGAAGATCTCGCCGGTGAAACCGCGGAAGACGTAGGTGTCCTTGTCGGCCGAGAGAATGCCGCGGATGGAACCCTCGTTTTTCTCGATGTCCGTTTTAATCGTGCCGAAGTATTTCTGACGGTTTAGCCCGGAGCTGTTTTGAAACTGCTCCCAGGATATGTTCGCTGTTTCCATCATATAATCGGTCATTGCAGCAATGTCTTCGGCGATCGCGTTTTTGTCCGATTCGACTTTTACGCGCAGCACGCCGTTTTCCTCAGGAAGCGTTTCGATCCCCTTCCAAATATGCATTCTGGAAATGAATTTTCTGAGCGGTTTTTTGTCGATGCCGCCGCCCGCCAGGGCTTTGGTGAGAAGTTGTTCCACCGTCGGCACAACCGATCCGGTATCGGAATTTTGCTTCAGTTCGGTGTTTATCTCGTCGAAAGTCGCGCCATACCATTTGCTTTGTAGATTCGGCGGCAACGCGAAAGGAACGGGCAAAGCGCCGGGGACCGATACTTCCAGCTTGGCGAGGTTGAAGAAAATTTTACGCCCGGCGGACTTGAGCCCGATGGCCAGATCCGCGCTGGACTGGGTCTTTGGACCGGACTTGACAGCGGGACCGCCCGCAAAGAAACCCGCTGTGGCATCGACGACGACTTTCAAATCAAGCGCGGTGGCGATCAACGGATTGCGGTTATCGGAAACGTCGTATTCGTTATTTACTTTCAAAACAAGATTGCCTTTTGCTTCAAATTTTTTCGCAACACTCTCATTGGTCAAAGTCATCACCAAAGAGGTCGAAGCCATTTCGGGTATTTCGACCAGGCTTAAATTTTGGTCGTAGTTTTTCAGTGTGGCCTGGTTCATTTTCTGAAGAATTTTGTCGGGAGAAGGCTTGCCGCAACCGGCGATAAGAAAAAGGGAAACCAGGAGCAGCGAGTAGCGTTTCATTGGGAGGGGGGAGAAATCCGCGGCAGGGAGCGGCGGGCGATAATATACCCGGAATATGGGAATATGGGAAAATCTTATCTTGGGAAGGTCAGGAAAGTAAGGAAAGTAAGGAAGGTACTCGTTTTTCTTTGCTTCGTTACCTCCTTACCTACCTTACCTTCCTTACGTACCTTACTTTTTTCATTACTCCGTTCCGTGCTAGGATGCCGGTGAATGTGCGGGATATTCGGTTACATCGGCTCCAGGGATGACGCGGGAAAGCTCGTCATCAGCGGTTTAAAAAATCTGGAGTACCGCGGATACGATTCCTGGGGAGTAGCCATGCGGCTCGAAGACGGGTCGATTTATTCGGATAAAGAGATCGGGAAAATAGGTGCGGTGAAAGCGGAGAATTATTCGATGAAATCCGGTCTGGCCATCGCGCATTCCAGATGGGCCACTCACGGCGGAGTGACGAAAATTAACGCGCATCCGCATTTCAGCTGCGACGGATCCATCGCGGTAGTGCATAACGGGATAATCGAAAATTACGAAGAATTGCGTGAGGAACTGAAAGCCAAGAAACATATTTTCAAATCGGCCACCGACACCGAGATAATCCCCCACCTTATAGAGGAGGAAATGAAAAAAGGAATCAGCTTGGAGGAAGCCGTCAGAAATTCTTGCCGCAGATTCACAGGCAGATATGCCATACTGGTTCTCGATAAAAATTCAAATGCCCTGGTCGCTGCCCGCACCGGTTCGCCGCTGATAGTGGGTGTCGGGCAGCATGAATATTTCATCGCATCCGACATTCCCGCCTTTCTGGAATATTCCAGAACCGTGCAGTATCTGGATGACGGCGAAATGGTCGCCGTAACGAAAGACGGGATCAGGTTCAGCGATATCGAATCCGGGACTGAGAGGAAAAAACGCCAGGTAACAATCGATTGGACGATAAAAGACGCCGAGAAAGGCGAATATGAACACTACATGCTGAAGGAGATAATGGACCAAAAAGAAAGCATCCGCCACGCGATCGAACAAAAAGACGAGGAAATTTTGGCCGTAGCCAAAGCCATCGAAACCTGCCTGGGCTGCATCCTGACTGCCTGCGGCACGGCCGGGAAAGTCTGTATGGCGGCGGAT
>MFXU01000007.1 GCA_001788965.1 Candidatus Peribacteria bacterium RIFCSPHIGHO2_02_FULL_51_15
ATCAGACATAGGACGGGATTTTATGGTCAGTAAACCGGGGAGTCAATTAATCTCTTGCAAATAACAAATTAAAGGCATCCTTTTGCGCTGCTTTCGTCCTTGTGAAGAACGCTCCGGTTGAGGCTATATGACCAGACTCACCAGTCTTCCCGGCACATAAATCTCCTTTTTCACCGCACCGGCCAGGAACTTCCGTACATTCGGCAGAGCTTTCGCAGAGGCGATTATGGCCTCTTTGGTTGCATCCGTGTCCACTACCAGATCACCGCGAACTTTGCCGTTTACCTGCACGACAATCGTCATCGAATTTTCGATAATCAACTTCGGATCGTACTTCGGCCAGGGCTGCTCGATTGAAAAACCCTTCTTGCCCTCCGTAGCCTTGGCGGAGGAGGGTCCGCCCAGAGTCGACCACAGCTCATCTGAGAAATGCGGTGCAAGCGGGCCGATTAACAGCGCGAAAGTTTTTCCGGTTTCGACGGAAAATGATTCCTCTTTTTCCAAAAGATTCAAAAGCTCCATCAAAGCGCTGATCGCCGTGTTGAAATGAAGTGCCTCGATATCGGCCGTAACCTTCTTTATGGTTTTATGTAAAGCTGCTACCACATGCGGTTTATCCTGATCTATTTTTTTGCTCACACTCATCGTCATCACTTTCCAGAGTCGCTGAACGAAGCGGACAACTCCTTTTATCCCGGTATCGCTCCAGTCTCCACCGCCTACGAAGGGACCCATGAACATCAGGTACATTCGGAAGACGTCGGAGCCGTACTTCTCGACGAAGATATCCGGGCTCACCACGTTTTCTTTGCTCTTACTCATTTTTGCGCCCTTGTTCGTGATCAACCCTTGGTGTACTAATTTTTTGAACGGTTCTTTTTTTGATACGATGCCGAAATCCTTGAGCGCCATGGTTACGAACCGGGCATAAATCAAATGCATGGTGGCATGTTCCGGCCCGCCGATATACATCTGCACCGGCATCCATTTTTTCTCGAGTTTCGGATCACAGGGCGTTTGTTCTTTCAAGTCCCGTTGCCGATAAATCCCCTTCTCATTTGAAGCTCCCAGATACATGAGCGAGTAATAGCTTGAGCAGACGAAGGTATCCATGGTGTCGAACTCCGGCACCCAGCCTTTGCCGAAGATCTTCTCGGTCCGGGCTCTGAATTCCCGGCTCAAATAAAGCGGAGACCGGCCGGTGGGTTTGAACTCGACATCGGTCGGCAGTAGCCAGGGTAAGTGTTTTTCCGGTATCGGATGAGCCTTTCCCTCCGGATCGTAAACGATGGGAATCGGCGCGCCCCAATAGCGCTGGCGGGAGACCAGCCAGTCGCGGAGGCGGTAATTCACCTGTCTCCGGCCGTAGCCTTTTTTCACGATGAAATCGATTATATCTTCCCGGACCTCGCCCCACTTGCGTCCTCGGAATTCCTCCGGGTACTGAAGCACTCCTTCCGGATCTTTGGTGTAGCAATATTCCAGCTTCTTCACCTTTTCGGCTTTCTGAGGATCTGCGGGAAACATCACCGACCGTAGCGGTATATCGTATTTTTTGGCGAAAGCGAAGTCGCGTTCGTCATGCGCCGAGCAGCTCACAATCCCCGTGCCGTATTCCATAACCACGAAAGAGGCGATCCAGATCGGCAGATCCCCCATCCCGAACGGATTGTCCACGACCCGTCCCGTATCCACTCCTTCGATATCCTCCTCGAAGTTGAACCGCTTGGCCGCTTTTTTTCGCCGTATTTTTTCAACGAAAGCCAGAACCTCCTTCTCGTTCTTCGTGCCTTTCACCAGCTCCGGGGCCAGCGGATGCTCCGGGGCGATGATCACGAATGTCTGGGCTTTGAATGTCTGGGGGATGGAATCGTAAACCTCAAACGAAATCGGGAGTTCAGAGAGCAGACGGCATGCGGATGAAATACCGCTTTTCATTGGATTGTTCCTGATATATTCAAATATTTTTTCAAATTGTTCGACGGTATTTACATCTTCGTAATGTTTTTTCTGCCCCCATAGATGTGCATCTTCAAAATCAAATCTCTGCAGGAATTCTCTCGCGCTTGCACCTTTCAACTTTTTTACAATGTCCATTTCCAAATGCCTTGATTCTTCAAAGCTGGCAAGAATATGCACGTGATCCGGCATCGCTGCTGCTTCATGAAGAATAATATTGTGCCGTAAAGCCACTTCTTCCAAAATTCTTAATATACCCTCTGCCATAGTCTTATCCTCAAAAGGTAAGCCACGACCATGAGGAGTGAAAACCAAATGCACTGTTCTTAATCGCGAATGAATTCGCGATTTCCATTCATCCGTTAACCGGCGATTGAAATCGCCGGCTAACTCGTTTGTTAGCTGCCGATTTAAATCGGCAGCTAACTTGTGGTTATCAAAAGGCCAATTTATTGGCCCGACCACGCCACGTTTTGACCCCTTCACCTTCATAAACAAGTTCGCCCCCTCGCTCCGGTCGATCCAGTTCTTCTGCATCAGCTTGGTTTTTTCCGGCCAGTCTAGATCGTTCAAGCCATCAAGCATTTCATCGGCGTACTTGGTTGTCTTCCAAAACCATTGCTCCAGTTTTTTTTGAACCACCTCCGTGCCGCATCTCTCGCATTTGCCCTCCCAGACCTGCTCGTTGGCCAATACCGTCTGACAGCTGGGGCAATAGTTGACGTTGCCCTCTTTCTTGTACGCCAGTTTGTTTTCGTACATTTTCAAAAACAGCCACTGGGTCCATTTGTAATATTCAGGCTCCGAGCTGTTGGCCATCCGGCTCCAGTCGTACATGCAGCCCATGCGCTTGAGCTGCTTGATCATGGTCTTCACATTTTTCTCCGTCGACTTCGCCGGAGGAACACCTGTTTTTATCGCGTAATTTTCCGCCGGCAAACCGAAGGCATCGAAGCCCATCGGCGAGAAAACATCGTAACCCTGCATCCGCATGAACCTTGCGTGGCTGTCCGCTGGACCGAAGTTGTACCAGTGTCCGACATGCAGCTTGTCGCCGCTCGGGTAGGGCCACATCACATGGGTGTAAAACGGCTTCTTCGCTTTCTCCAGATCCGTTTTAAAAATCTCCTCTTTTTCCCACATCTTCTGCCATTTGGCTTCGACTGTTTTCGGATCGTATTCGTTTTGCATGCGGAAACTATATCCCAAAATTTGCCAAATTGTTAAATTTCACAAATTGCCGCGAAGGCGTAACAACCCTTTCTGCCTGAACAATTTAGCAATTTAGCAATTTAGCAATTACACTCAAAGTGTTCGTGAAGTTTTCAATATGACCAAGCTGCCAATCGTCACCATCACCCTTCGACTCGTGCGCTCGCTCAGGGCAAGTGTTTCAAGGTAAATTAATTTCCGAGATTATGTCTAAGTTACCAATCGTCGCCATCATCGGCCGCCCCAATACAGGTAAATCGACGCTTTTTAACCGGATTATCGGCCAAAGAAAAGCCATCGAAAGCGTCGTGCCGGGCACGACCCGTGACAGGATCAGCCACCGGATCGAAACGAATGCGGTAACCGGCGATTTAAATCGCCGGCTAACATATCTCTTGATCGACACCGGCGGCATAGGATCCACCCGGGACAAGGATTTCGAGCTCGATGTGGCCAGGCAGTCAATGCTGGCTATAGCGCAGGCCGATCTGATTTTGTTCACGGTAAATTCCAAAGAACCCGTGACAGGCGATGACCGGAAAGTCGTGGATTTGCTGCGAAAGAAAAGAAAAAGACATGTTCCGGTGATAGTCGTTCTGACCAAGGCGGACAATCCGCTCTCTCAGGATGAAGTTTTGGCGGATTTCCAGGAAATCAATATCGGCGTTGAGATGCTTGTCGTAAGCGCACCGCATAAATTGGGCATAGACGAGCTGAATGAAGCGATTGGAAGGGAGCTGAATAAATTGCATCTTGGTCAAGCGAACAGGCAGGGACGGGAAACCGAAGAAACCGGGGAATCCGAAGAAACCGGGGAAAACGAGGCAAATCAACAAACTGATAAACCACAGCCTCCCCGGATTACAATTGTAGGAAGACCGAACGTCGGCAAAAGCTCGATAGTCAATGCCCTGATGTCAGTGGGCCAACTTGAGACTTCGCCGCTGCTGGTATCCCCAATCGCCGGAACCACGCGCGATGCGACCGACACGGAGATCCGGTTTAATGAAAAAACTTACGTTTTCGTCGATACTGCCGGACTAAAAAAAAGATCCCAGGCCCGAGAGGAGCTGGAAATGTATTCAATGATAAGGACGCTCACCTCCATCGAATCCTCCGACATGGTTCTGCTGGTTCTGGACGCACTCTCGGAAGTAACGCAACAGGATAAAAGAATAGCGGCGTTGGCGATAGAAAAAGGAAAAGGGCTTTTGATTTTGCTGAACAAAGTCGACGGGCTCACTGGCGCCGTGCGCCGGAAAAAACTGGAAGACACCCAGGCAATCCTTTCTTTCTGCCGCTTCGCGCGGATCATCCCGACGTCGGCTCAAACCCGCGAAGGTCTTTTGAAAATATTCGACATGATCGAGATCATCGCTCATAACCGCGCCCGGAGGATCCCGACCCGGGAACTGAGGAATTGGTTTGAGCAAACTGTTTACGGCCGCCCGGCCGGAGAGATATCGAAAACCAAACATATCACCCAGGCCAAAGATATCCCGCCCACGTTCGTTCTGTTTGTTAAGGATCCTAAAAAAGTGAAAACGTCGGAGCTGAGGTTTCTGGAAAACCGCATGCGAGAAACATTCGGTTTCGACGGCGTGCCGGTGAGGTGGGTGACGAAAAAAACGAGCGAACGTTAAAAAATTGAGAATTGACAATTGATACCATTTTGCATTTAAAACATAACTAATCGGTCATTCGTAACGGCATCATCTCGTACCGCGTAGCGTTTATTCAAGCCAAGAACTCCATACCGCCAGCGCGTCTGATTAAGAACGTTTTAAACGCGAAGTGGTATTAGGAGTCAATTCTCAATTGTCAATTCTCAATTTTCTTCACCCCCGCCTTATATGCTCATCCTTCACCCGTCCGTCTTCATGAATCGGCAAGGGGTATTTGTGAATCACGTTTTCGAGCTTGTCGAGCAGTCGTCCGGGATCATCGTCAAAAACCATATTCGGCGGAATTTTTCTTTTACAAAGCCCTTCGATGACGAACGGGATCGAATTGCTGATTCCTCCCGAGTTGGTGAGTATTCCGACTGACCGGCCTTCGTCATAGGCGATAGTAAGCTCGTTCAGCGTGCCGATCCCGCCGCTTATTATCACGATCGCATCGCTGCTCCGGATATTTATTATGTCCCGCTCCATGAATCCGAGACCGGTAAAAATGATGATGTCGTGACCGTGCGGTGAACGGTACTCATGCTCATGCTCGTATTCGGAAAAAGCCGGCGATACGCCGATGGTCAAAGCACCCTCTTTTTTCGCCGCCAGCATCGCATCGTGAGGCAAACCCGGACAAGCGCCGTTTATCAATATGTATCCCCGTTTGGCTATCTCCTGCCCCAGTAACCGCGCCTTTTTCCGGGACATGGAATTTTTTATCTGCGGCCCCGAGGCCGAGCCCATGACTCCGATCTTCAGTTTGCGGTTATGCTTCTGCATAAGGAAATTTTGGAATTATTTTCAAAGCAATTTTAGACCGGTCAGCGTTTCCGAGTCATCGAGTTCCTCTTTACATATCGATTTCAAAAGTTTCGCGCCTGCGCCGATCTGTCCGCATCGCGTCACTGAACGCGTGACCCTGGCGACGCAAAAAGCCAGCAGGTCGCCGTAAGCCGGCGACGCTGAATCAACGGATTCTATTTCCCGGCAAAGCCTCAGGTCATTTTTTTCCGTGGCCCATTCGATCCTCTCGTATTGCTTCCGAAGCTTGGGCTGTTTCTCGTCCTGTAACAAAGAAACCCACCTCCCGGAAGTCTTCGCCGGATTCGACAAAATTTCGTTCACCGCTTTTTTTAGATTTTTTTTCGGTTCAGGCAAAACGCTTTCGAGAGCGCTGGCGCTTTTTTTCAGAAGGTCGGAGTACATTTTGCCTTTTGAATCCTCCACCAAGACAGATGTCCTCGGATCTTTTGACAGGGTTTTCATCAGATTCGCGGCCTTTTTCAAATCCGCGACACCGGGGATATCTCCGGAGGTCAGCGAAGCTTTCGTCCTCCGCTCTATGGTCGCGCGCGCGCGCTCGGTGAAGCCCAAAAAATTCGCCACGGTCGGAGGCACGAACGCGGTGGCGATGAAGATCGCCGTTAAGCCGAAAACCCAGAGAGAACGCATCGGATCATTATAGCATAGAAATCGGGCCTGGAGGAGGGATTTAACCGCCTTGAGGTAAGGGAGGTAAGGAACGTAAGGCAGGTAAGGAAGGTAACATTTGTTTATACTTTCCTTACCTTCATTACCTTCCTTACTTTCCTTACTTTTTTAAAGCTCTCACTTCAAATATAGCGCTCTGTTCCTGTTATGCTCCTCATTCGTCACCGCATAATGGATCACTCCTTTCGAGTCATGCAGGTAATACCAGTATGCCGTTTCCTCAGGGTTAAGAGCGGCCGAAAAAGCCGATTCTCCGGCATTTGCTATCGGTGACGGAGGCAGCCCGGCATGCTTTCGCGTGTTGTAAGGCGAATCGAAATCCAGATCTTTTTTGGTAAGCGGCCCGGACCATTTGTCCAGCGCATAGCGGGTCACGGCATCCACACCGAGCGGTGTCCGGTTTTTTATCCTTTTCCATAGGATTCCGGAGACCTCCGGCCTTTCGTCCGCTGTCCGTGATTCAGTCTCGATAAGCGACGCCATGGTGACGAGATCTCCCAAAGTCCGGTTTCCGCTCCGGATCTCCGGTTCATACTTGCCGACGATCCTTTTACGGAACTCTCCGAGCTGCCTCTCCAGGAAAAATTTCGGATTGTATTCGGCTTCATTTACGAAATAGGTTTCGGGGAAAAGATAGCCTTCGATCCGGGAACCGCAGCCTCCCTGCCCGGCCCCGAAGTTTTTTGAGGGAAGAAACTCAAACGTGCCGAAATCGCATGTGAAAGCGCATTTTATGATGTCGCCCGGTTCGCCGAGTCCCTTGCCGGCAAGCAGCCGGTCGATGTCGGCCACCGTGTACCCCTCCGGCACTGTGACGCTGATTGTCCGGGATTTACCATCGGCCAATATTCTGATGATTTCGGGCATCGACTGTGACGGGCTTAGTATGAAAGAACCGGCTTTAAGTTTAGAAGCCAGGCCGCTCAGTCTGGCGGTCTGCCTGAAAATGAAAGGCGAGCGGATGAGATTGGTTTTGTATAACGTATCCGAAATCTGCCTCACCGACTCCCCCGCTTCGATCTTCACCAGAATCTTTTTTTCACTGCTTATGTCAACCGGCTGGTACGCCAAAAACCAGAGAGCGTAAGCGGCCAAGGCAGCGATGAAGAGGAAGAGAAGGCGACGCATCGGAAATTGTTAAATTGCTAAATTGTTAAATTGCTTTGCATGCAACAATGTGCGTTTCGCTTGCTTGCCGGACAGAGCCTTGCTTGCCGGCCGAAGCAGATGCGAAGGCTGGGTGAAGGCTGGCGAACAATTTAGCCATTTAACAATTTAACATTTAGTTGAATAAAACAAAGGAAATAAATCAATTACATTTTTGGCGACAACCCGATGTCCCCCATCACTCCCTGCATCCTCTCCGCCGAGACGATCTGGGCTTTCTTTAGCGCGCGGTTGAATGCGTCGGTCAAAAGCGGTCCGATTTTTTCACTGGGAACCGCGGGGCTGACCTCGATTGAAATCACTTCCATTGCGGCGCTGACCACGACTTTGATCCCCGGGCTCTCGGCTTCGACATGGATGTTTTTCAGTTCGTTCTGTACCTTTTTTGCCTGGCGCTGAAACTTAAAAGAATTTCGGAGCTCGGAGAAGGAAACCATGAGCGAAGGATAGCAAGAATGTTGGGAGTTGGCCAAGAAAAACTCACGAAAGGCAAAAGGGCAAGAAGGCAAAATGGCAAAAAATCTTTTGCCCTTTTTCCTTTTTGCCTTTCTTCCCTTAGGGCTTCAAGCCGGTCGGAACGCCCGGCCTGGAACAAATATAATATTTTTTTAAAAAAAAATTAAATCAATCCGGAACCATAAATCCATTTTTATTCTCTCCAGGCCAGGCGTTCGCGCCTGGCATCAGATCGGGGCGTGCCGCCCGGCCTGAAAATCCGTTAATCCAAGCCTCGCATTTGGCCCGACCAGAAGAGACTCGGACATTTTTAATTCTCAACTATCAATTATCCTTTCGCCCCCATCGCCATGGAGGGGTCTATAACCGGTCCCGCCACTGCCATCCCGCTACCGCTCTGCGGCCTCGTGATCCCGATCCGGTCCTCGATCTCCTGATCGACGAAGGCTTTCTTTCGCCCGTATTTCATCCGGCTGTATTCCTTGACCAGTGCGCCGAGTGTTTCATTGCGCTCTGACTCGTCATAAATGGTGGCCATCGAGAACGGACGTGAAGTCGTGTTGTTTATGTTCAGCTTCACGTAACAATTGAAATTGGGAATACCGATGACGTCCTGCTCCGACAGCACCGGCGCCATTTCTTTGGCCATGTATTCGGCGTCCTCGGCGCCGATCTTGAAGCTCATTATCGTGCCGACGTTGCCGAAAACGGCGTCGCGCATCTTGGTTGAGGCCTGGCCGTAGGCCTCGGTTTTGCCGACCAGCTGGCCGATGTACTGGTGAGCCATGATCAGCCCCAGCTCGTATTTTCGGGCCTCCGAAAGGATGGTCGCGAAAGCATCAGTGATGAAGTTCTGGAATTCATCTACGTACAGGTAAAACCGCTTGCGCTTGTCCTGCGGCACATCAGCCCGGCTTAGCGCCGCCATATTGACTTTGTTCACGAAGATAAGCCCCAAAAGCTGGGCATTCACGTCGCCGATTTTTCCTTTGCTCAGGTTCACGAGCAGCACTTTTCCGGTATCCATTATTCCGCGGATATTGAAGGCGCTCTTCGGCTGGCCGATGATGTTGCGCATCGTGGTATTGGTCACGAACGGGCCGAACTTCGCGGAAAAATACGGAATCATTTCCTCCTTTTCACGGGCGCCGGTCTTCTGCATTTCGTTTTCCCAGAAGCTCCTGACGACCGAATTTTTACATTTGCTGACCTTGTAGCGCTGAAATTCGTCGTCGACGAAGAGCCGCGGCACGTCGATCAGCGTCGCGCCTTCTTCCTCGTCATCCATCAGCGTCAGGCAGCCGTTGCGGAAATAATGCTGGATCCTGGGACCGAAGATCTCGTTGCCGAAAAGCTTGATGAATATCTCCATCGCGTCGAGCGAAGCCCGGTCTTTCTCTTCGTCGGTTTTGGCTTCGAGCAGATTGAGCCCCATCGGCCGTTCCAAATCGGCGGGATCGAAGACTACTACATGTTTGGCGCGTTCCTTCGGCGTGTGCGCCAGCACGTCTTCGATCAGGTCGCCATGAGGATCGACGACGCAAAGCCCTTCCCCTCCGGCGACGTCCTGGCGGGCCATCCAGTTTAGGAGCGCGGATTTACCCGAACCGGATTTACCGATGATGTACTGGTGGCGCGTGCGGTCTTTGTCCGGGAACCGGATTTTGGTTTCCACCGCCCGGTGCCGGTTGATGCCGAGGACGATGCCTTCCGCCGGCGCATTGGGCGGGGGAGGCAGGACTTTGTAAAGAATCCACTGGATATTGGGGATCGTGTTGTAGCGACTGTCCGGGAAATGGTAAACGGTAGAAAGTTCCTTTTCGCACAGCAGATTCCGGCGGTGGGCAAACCCGTTGATGCGCCTCTTCCAAAGCGGGTAGATGAGATACTGGTTGATCCAAAGCGGCATGAATTCGGTGAACATCCGCCGGTTTTTGAAATAGTTTCCGTACATGTCCTTGAACACGTTGAACGAAACCTGCATGTTGCTGGTGATGTCTATGGCGCGACTCCAGGTTTTGGCCGAGGCCATGATCCGGATCGTCGCATGAAAACCGCTCATCCCGGCTTTTTCCCCCATTCTTTTATAAAGCTCTTCCTCCGGCTGGATCATCCGTATAAATGCGTCGCCGGAAGTCGCGCCTGGAGCCATTGATTTCGCATCGGTAGAGCCGACCATGCCGAAAAGAACCCCGACAAATTTCAATCCGGGTATGTGGTCGAAGACGGTTTCTTTCTTGCCCTTGAAACTGGTGGAAGCTTTTAGCTTCGTCTTTTTCGACCAACGCTCGGAGAATACGGGAGTGAAAATAACCTGAACCGTGGCTGTCTCGTCAGTCTGGAGCTTACTGAGGACGTTGGCGACATCGTTGAACGGGTCATCCTGCATGTGGTCGTAACATCTCAGCGGATAGGCGTAATTTTTTTTCGTAATCATGTTGTAACCGATCAGTTTCATGCCCGATTGCCATATTTCAGGCGTCGGCTCCAGCGTCACCTCGGCATTCGGATAAAAGGAAGTGATCTGTTTCTCGACGACGGAAGTGAGATTTCTCGGGCACAAAACATAAAAGGTGATCAGTCCCTTCTCGACATAAAGCTCAAATGAGATGGTGATGAAACGAAAAATCCAGAAATGCAGAACCTGCCAGATCGTCAGATCCTTGACTTCGTAAAGCGCTCTGAAAAGCTGTTCCATCACCGCGATCTTTTCCTTGAAATCTTTTTCGGTGCGCTTCTCCTGGTCGATCTTGCTGTCGGACCTCGGCAGTATGACTTTCATGGAAACCAGATACTTTCCCTTCAAAAACGCATACGTAAACCGCAT
>MFXU01000008.1 GCA_001788965.1 Candidatus Peribacteria bacterium RIFCSPHIGHO2_02_FULL_51_15
GAAGCGGAGCTCCCCTCGCCCGCGAATGCGGGAGAGGGGCAGGGGGTGAGGCGGCAAGGTTAGCGGTATTTTCTGCAAGGTCAGTGAGCAGTTACGAAAGTTTCCCTTGTTCTCTGCAACACAAAAGGTTACACTGTGTATATGAAAAAAAGTACTGCCAACCTCCATATTCGTCTCCCGAAGAAGCTGAAGCGCGAAGCGGAAAAGGTTCTGTCGGCTTTGGGACTTGATACATCTGCTGCCATCCGGCTTTTCTACGCGCAAATTGCGCTCAGTCAGACTTTGCCTTTTTCGTTTCCTGCTCTCAGGAAGGCCTCCCCGAAGACTCGCAAAATAATCGCGGAAACCATAGCCGACGAAAATGCATTGGGGCCGTTTGACAATGCCGCAAGCGCACTCAAAGCCCTGTATGCCGCAACTTGAATTTTCCAGACAGTTTTTAAAGGACGTGAGAAAGTGGCGAAAGTCTGGTCAGAGCATGTCATTGTTTAATGGATTCACCGGAGTGATTGCCCACACATGGCCTCCGCCTAAAAAATATGAGCCGCATATTCTGCTGGGTCCGTTTGAAGGCGTGTGGGACGTCCATCTTCGGCAAAACTGGGTGCTTCTCTTGCGGTTCCATGCCGGAATCGTCCGCTTCCTCAGGATGGGTACGCATGCTGATACCATTTTGCATTTAAAACATAACTAATCGGTCATTCGTAACGGCATCATCTCGTACCGCGTAGCGTTTACTCAAGCCAAGAACTCCATAACGCCAGCGCGTCTGATTAAGAACGTTTTAAACGCGAAGTGGTATTAGAACTCTTAAAGATTGATTTGAGAGAACCCATGCAGAAGTTAAAATATTTGGCAGATTGCAGCCCATCACAATTCTGAACGTAAAGTGAGTGTAAACTCAATGTAAAGTGTTAACAATGTCCTTGTGTTGAACGTAAAGTGAGTGTAAACTCAATGTAAAGTGTTAACACTTCCATGATGGAAAAGTTCATCCTTGAACGGCCAATACTCGATACAGAGGCAAAGAAAACTGCCCTCAAGAAGTTTTTTGCGATGGATGAAGCTGTTCAAAAAAAGTTTTTCTTTGATCTGATACATCCACAGTATCTTTACTGGGACAAGGCAAAATATCGACAGACTCCACCTGGATTACGCGCCGAAGAGTATTGGATCGCGGCGAGGCAAATGCGAAGTCTGTTTGCGCAGGAAACATATTTGAGACAGGAAAACGAGAAGCCCTTTGTTTTTCTTCCGCCCCCAGAAAATGAGCGATGGCATCATCAAATCGATACCACAATTGGTGGGAGATTATTCGCCCCTTATTCAATGCTTTCGGAGCAGAATAAACAAAAATTCCTATCGCAAGGTCTCATTGAAGAGGCAATAGCATCCAGTCAATTGGAGGGAGCAAATACTTCGCGCAAAGCGGCGAAGCGCATGCTCTTGGAAAAAAGAGAACCGACAAACAGAGGAGAAAGAATGATCATCAATAATTACAAAGCAATGCGGCGCATTGAGGAAGATTTCAAAAACAAAAAGATGGATGAGCAGTTATTGCTGCAGTTGCATCGGATTGTCTCCGATAAAGATGAAGCAATTCCTGCAAACGATAGAGGAAGATTCAGAGAAGATTCCGATGAAATTGTTGTTGTAGATGAAAGCCAACAGTTGATCGCTCATACTGCGCCAAAAGCTGCTTTCTTGAAGAAAGAACTTTCTCGGTTCATATCCTATGCAAACGATGAAGAAACAAATTCATTTACTCATCCTATTATTAAGGCGATATTCCTGCACTTCTGGGTGGGATATCTCCATCCATTCACGGATGGCAACGGTCGCATAGCCCGGGCAATCTTCTATTGGTATCTCCTAAGAAAAGGCTACTGGGGCGTTGCATACTTGCCCATCTCAACAGTTATAAAAAAATCTCCGAAGCAGTATGGCATGGCATATATTTATACAGAGCAAGACGACGGAGACCTCACATATTTTTACGAATACCATGTGAGAAAAATTCTGCAGGCACTCGAAGAATTCGACAAATATGTCAGGCGGAAAATCGCAGAGAATCAAGACATCGATAAGAGAGTCGCAAAAAGAGCGGCCCAGCTTAATGATAGGCAAAAACAGTTGTTACACTATCTCCTTTCGGAAGGAGTGCATGCTTACACTACGCCAAGTACACATGCTGCTATCTATAATGTTTCGAGGGTAACTGCTTACAAGGACTTGGAGCACCTTGAAAAACTTGGTTTTTTGCAATGGAAGAAGGTTGGGCATCAGCGCCAATATCGCGCAACCAAGAAATTGGAGCAGGTCCGGTGATGTAAATGCGTTCGAACCGGAAAAATGTCTCCTGCAAAAACAAAAGTCTTCTTGGCGATATAATGGCGGGACGTACTGAACGTGATTCGAACGTACCGCGGGTTGACACTAACACACGGTGTCACGGTTGTTTAGAGCGAAGTTCTTATGATGGAACATATCACACCTTCCAGCCATCCTGATACCATTTTGCATTTAAAACATAACTAATCGGTCATTCGTAACGGCATCATCTCGTACCGCGTAGCGTTTACTCAAGCCAAGAACTCCATACCGCCAGCGCGTCTGATTAAGAACGTTTTAAACGCGAAGTGGTATGAGCAATCTTCCATGCGGTTCCCAATGCATCGATGGCGGCTGCCTGCGCCCAAGCGAGAGGCGCATGGGGACCCACTACGCGGAAGTCTGGACCATGGTCATCGAGCTGGATGTGCTGAATGCATTCTGGAAATTGCCAGGCCCTCACAGATGTAACACTCAAACCTTTTTCCAATGGGGCGATCGTCCATTCGTTCGGTCCCGTAACCGAGCGCAGACCCTGTACGACCAAGTGCAGGTGTCGCTTGAGATCTTGCGTATCCTTTGTTTGCATCCAGCGATGCCCTGATGCTGCTGCTAGCTCCCATGTTATGAGCGGCCATGCCGGTGATTCCCCTCGCGTAAGTAAGGCTTTTCTGGCTAGGAATTGAGTTGTACTTGTTGAATCACCGCATGCATATACTGGCCCCAACGATGCCTGAGTCGTGTGACGATATTCATCAATTCGCTGATAAACATCATCATCGTAACGCCGGTAAGCACCAGTTTCGGGGTCAAATAGTTGTTGTAGTTGTCCATAAATGCTTTGCTGCATTGTTCGAGCCCAATTCTCATCCAAACCTAGGAGTGATTGGATACGAGCAAGGGTATCACCTTCCACTCCATACATCAGTGCTGCGTCGGCCCGTCGAAATCGAGGATCGCTCTCATCATATGTGGGAGATTCATTCGGCAATTGCTCATGAAGAGTCTTGGCTCCATTCTTCTCCAGCGCCTCAGCAATGAATGTGAAGTCTCCACTGCGGAACTCTTGCCCCAAATATTGTCGCCAATGCTCGAACTGATCACGAAGGAACGCAAAATCGGGCTGCGCCGAAGCCTTTTTTAGAGTAGTGATTGCAGCATTATCCCATATGATAACAGAACTTCTTTTTGCTCTGACTTCCTCCCAGGTGCCGTGTGTTTCCCGATTGGCAAAATCCACCTGGGCCAAGTAGGGCACAACATAACCAAGCATCATCCTGTGCTGGGGCAGCAGATCGCCAATAGCAAGATCACCGCGGGTAAGAGCATCGACGAGATACACGGCCAGCATCTGGAATGCATCCTGCTGGTGCATCCAGTCTTCCATTTTGGATCCATCGAGGTTGTCATGATCCCAGTACACATGCGGACAGTTTTGCCTCTCCTCAGCTTTTGTCGGATTCTTGATGGAATTCTCAAAACGTTCACGTTGTGACGAAGTGGACATGAGGGAGGCGCCGGAGAGTAGGAATTTTTTTCCCAAAACAACGAGTTCCCTCTGCCGTTCCACTGACACAGGAAGATATTTCGCACCCATAAGAAGACGGTGGGCTACCCGAACGAGGTCGCGTAGCCAAGTATGGTTCCTCATAAATTGATCGCCGGGTCCAGTTGTTGTTCTTGGCACAAATATATCGACAGGGGTACCGGGGTCGATGTCAACCGTTCGCTTCAGAACATCAAAATCAAAGGCACCGTTAGCATCCAGAAGCTTAACTGTTGCTTGAATGGATGATTTGGAGAGGGTTGTGGGAACGAAAGTCAAAGTATCCGGCATATTGCCGAGTGCTTCTCTGACATCTGCATTGCGAAAAGAGTTACTTTGGCGATCACTCGTTTTGGGACAATTGCTTGCATTTAATTTATCATACAGTTCTTCTTCTAGCGCCTTATCCTTCCGAGAGGATTCTCCCATGTTATCCATATAGTTATCATAAAAAGATTTATTTGATTTGTCAACGTTCGGCATCTGAATAGACCCCAGTTTTCAAACCAGCCTCAGAAGCGTCGGCGGTGAAAATAGCCGGAGTTGATGGGGCGGCGGCTTTTCGCGGTGGATGAGTGGCGGGAGTGCCTGACGCAGAAACCGGACGAACGAATCGTGATTGAGTGTCAGTGACCGCTTTCCGAGAAACAGCTTGTAGACCTGCAGAAGAGCAACGACCAACGTGTAGGTGGATTTCTGGATTGCACGGAAGAGATGTGCCGAGAGCACCAAAACCAACTGCACGAGCGGTTTCGTGCCGTGTTCCGCCCCTGACCCAGTCCATTCTTTTCTCACAAGCGTTGTGGCAGTTTTACCTTCATCCCGGCTCGGTCGCAGATAGAATGGGCTGGGGTCTCTTGGTTATCTGAGTATCTGGCTCATCTGATTATCTTACCCGTGCTTCGAGCTCGGCCGGCCGCAAAAATTTGCCCGTACCGAATATTTCTGATAGCATCAGCAGTGCTATGGCTGAAGACAGCAACGCACCGGCAACGAAGAAGGACATACAGATAATCATGACTGAACTTGGGAAGATGTATGATGCCCAGGAACGATGGAAGACCGAATTGAAAGAGCATTTTGATCTTGTTGCTGAGAACATACGTCATGATTTTGCATCAGCGAACAGGGAGGAGATCGACATGCTCAAGGACGGACACAAAGGACACGAAAAGCGAATCCTCACCTTGGAACGCACCGCCGGACTCGCGGCTCAGTGAGTTCTGCCATGAAATTTATCTCGATTCCCAAGGCAAAACACGATATAGTAGTGGCATGGAATCCCCTGAAGGACTCACATGGGTTGCCGGAGACGATACGCCGGAGAAAACGTATGTCACCCGCGTCCTCAATCTCGGCACATGGGAGGAATGGCAGGCGCTGAAGCGGTCTGTCCCCCGAGAGCGGATCATTGATGCCGTTGAGCATCCGCTCAAGGGTCAGTGGACGAAGAGAGGGAAAGCCTTCGCCGAGTGTCTCTTCGATCGCAGACTTCCCGGTGATGCTCTCATTTCCTATGCCTGACCTGCATTTTCGGGTTCTCCGGCAGCCGCAGCTTTCTCTCTGGGATGTGTTTCAGCGTGAAGCGGCGGTCATCCGTTCGCATGATTTTACCTTGCAGGCGGCACGGCATTGGCGCTGCAGCTGGGGCACCGGCAGTCGCAGGATTTCGATTTCTTCTCGCAAAGTACAGATATCGAGCCGATGCGCGCGTGGCTGGACCGTTTTCCGGGACTCCTTGTACGCGACACGGATGCGCGGACCATTCATGCTGTAACAGTACGAAGACTGTTGTGAATGGCATCGGTGATGTACTTTTCCATGTGGGAATGGGGGGATTGTGTGGCTGATCAGCGTCTACCACTCTAATCCTCCTTTTCCTCGTGTTTCAGGCATATTCAAGCTGCCGCCCCCTGAAAAACTGGGGTCTATTCAGTCGGCATCAACGGTTCTCTATAGATACATGGGATGATGATGGATTCTTGGCTTCGGACAAAGCTGGCGGAGCCAACGGGACTCGAACCCGCGACCTCTGCCGTGACAGGGCAGCGCTCTAACCAATTGAGCTATGGCTCCAAATTTCGATGTGAAAAGAACGATAGAAATATTCTGACCGCTTGCTCTTTCAAGTGTCACGGTTGAATGGCTTGAAGTGCATGGATAAGCCTAACAAAGATTTTTTTTAATGCAAACCTAACTTTTTCACAGTTCAATCCCCGCCGACCGGAAGATCGCTTTTGCATTGCCGACTGGCAGGTTTTTCTTCCCGACCGGAACCGTCACGTGCCGTTTGTTTTCCGGCTGAAACAGAATCAGATGACTGCCGCGCTGCCGCACGTCTTGAAAACCATGCTGATGGAGCAACCTGACGATTTCCGCAGAGCTCATTCGGGGAAACTTCGGGATCATGGAACAGTGATACCATTTTGCATTTAAAACATAACTAATCGGTCATTCGTAACGGCATCATCTCGTACCGCGTAGCGTTTACTCAAGCCAAGAACTCCATACCGCCAGCGCGTCTGATTAAGAACGTTTTAAACGCGAAGTGGTATGACTTGAAGCCTGGTTTCGAGGGTGTGCGTGTCATCGATCACCTCTTCTTTGCGTTCTTTCAAAGTCTCTATATACAGTTCAATGGCTTCCTTCGCCATGATTTTGGCTTCTTCCAATGTTTCTCCAAAACTTATGCATCCCGGCAAAGAAGGAACTATAACCGTGTAGCCACCTTCGAGTTCTGGCCGGAGAACGATTTGAAACAAAAAAGACATACCCTTATCTTAGCACTTTAGCCAAACAGAAGCTATAAAACACATCTACCCCGTCACCACCGTCACGCAGTCCGCGATCTGCTTGGCTCTTTTCCGCAGCTGATCGATTGAGCCGGATTTCAGATCGTCATGAGCGAGCGCGACCCCCATCCGTCGATGGACCCGGGTTACCGGTTTCCCGAAAATCCGTACATCGCTTCCGGGGATTTTCAGCGCTTCTTCCAGTCCGGCGTAATCTTTTATCACTTGGCTTTCCTTCGTCGCGAGGATGACCGCGCTGGTTCCCATTTTCTCCAGACTGATTTCCGGTATCGGCAGGCCCAGTACCGCCCTGGCATGCAGCTCGAACTCCGAGAAATTCTGGCTGCCCGAAAGCGTCACCATCCCCGTGTCGTGCGGGCGCGGCGAGAGCTCGGAGAAATACACGCCGTTTTTATCCGACAGGAAAAACTCGACGCCCCAGATGCCCGCTCCGGTAAGCGATCGGGTGATCAAGTCGGCCATCATTTGAGCTTCCTTCAGATGCTCTTCGCTTATCTTTGCCGGCTGCCAGCTTTCCTGATAATCGCCCCGTTCCTGACGGTGGCCGATCGGAGGGCAATAAAGCGTTTCCCCGTTTTTTTGTGTGACGGTAAGCAGGGTGATTTCCGTTTCAAAATGGATGAATTCTTCCACGATCACTTCATTCAGTCCCCCACGGCCTTTGGTTATGGCGTAATCCCAAGCCTTGTCTATATCGGTTTCGGATTTTACGGTCGACTGTCCTTTTCCGGACGAAGACATGATCGGCTTCACCACACACGGTATGCCGATTCCTTTCACCGCCGCGCGAAATTCCTCGGGTGTCGTCGCATAGGCGTACTTTGCCGTTTTGACGCCAAGCTCTTTGGCCGCCAGTTCGCGGATTGCTTTGCGATTCATGGTGTAGTTCACCGCTCTGGCGCTCGGCACCACGTGGATCCCCCGTTTCTCGTGCTCATACAGCCGCTCGGTGCGGATGGCTTCGATCTCGGGGATTATGATGTCCGGGCCATTCTTGTTTATGACCCGGTCCAGCTCATCGCCGTCCAACATATTGATGATTTCCCGCCCGTCGGCCACCTGCATTGCCGGCGCGCCGTCGTAGCTGTCCACGGCGATGACCGTCTGCCCGAGCCGCTTAAGCGAGATCACCAGTTCTTTCCCCAGCTCACCGGAGCCGAGCAGGAGGATTTTTTTTAGCATTGGAAGATGAGGAAAAAAATGCCTTGGACCGGATTTATTCTATAGCAAACCGGCGGCCGATCAATTTCGATCCGATTCGGAGTTCAACCTTAGGAGAACAAATATCTTTTCAGCTCTTCGAACATGACAGCCGCCACTTCCTGGCAGAATGCATCCCGGCCTTCCGGTTTGAGTTCCGTGTATATCCGTTGATCCTCCGGCGAGAGACTCGGGTGACCAAAAACAAGAGGAAGGAAGGGCTCCCCTGCCGATGTCACGAATATGAAAGAGGCCAGTGTAGGCGTCATGCCGAGGGGTTGCAGTCTTGAAAGGACTCGTTCCTGCACTTGTGGGTAGAGGTTCTTGAAGAGGTGCGAGAGAAACTGCTCGACACTCAGATATGTACTGCACACGTTTTGTTTCAACTCCTGCAATGTATTTGAAGCGCGCAATCGTCCCGCCTTATCCGCAACGAGGTGTTCCTTCACCCCCAAATCTGCCAGTCTTTTTTCGGGAGTCTGCATGGCGTCGCTTCCAGCCGCCTCGTCCGATCTCCCCAATCGTTTTCCTGATGTCGGATGAAACCAAAGTGCGCCATCACCCACCGCATCAATTCTACTAACCTCGATTGCTTCCGATTCCTCGGTCCAACCCCCAACCCCGACATACTGTTCCCGCAGCGCCGCAGTCGCCAATCGAATTGGTATTAGGCGAGCAAAATTCTCTCCCTCGAAAACTCCTTCCGGTGTCTGCCTTACTGCCGCTATAAGGTTTGAACTGAGACTTGGTGTCTCCGGTGAAATTTTTGCCAGACCAAGGCTATTTGTCATAGGATATTATAATAACAAAAGATATTAATATGTCAATATTGCTACATTCCCCCTCCAGCGAGCAATTCTCTGTCCCCAATCCCAACCCCAATCCCTACTTTGCGTGCCCCCACGCCTTCTCCACGTATTCCTGCACCGCGCGGTGGGTGTTGAAATATCCGGCGAGGCCGATACTGCGCTTCATCCGGCGGATCCAGCGGACGTGATCGCGGTAATAAAATTCGGGGATCACCTGATATTGCAGTTGCGTATACAGATCTTCGGCGTCGATCTGCCGCGTGTCGTCGGCGTCCAGCGCCTGTGACAGCGGCCCGATCCGCCATCCCGACTGCGGATCCATCTCATAGCCCTCCACCCACCAGCCGTCCAAAGTCGAGAGATTCAAAGTCCCGTTGGCCACGGCTTTCATCCCTGATGTCCCGGACGCTTCGTGCAGGCGTGTCGGAGTATTCAGCCAGACGTCCGCGCCGGATGTGAGCAGCTTGGCTAGCTCCGGATTGTAGTTCGGCAGATACACGATCTTCACCGAGTCCAAGAGTTCCTTCGACCGCTGGATCATCCGCTGGATCACGTCCTGGCCGAACCGGTCGGCCGGGTGCGCGTTACCGGCATGGATGATCTGGATGTGTCCCTGCGAGACTTCTTTGAGCCGTACCAGATTTGTATAAAGAAGCTCCGGACGTTTGTATGAAACGACTCTCCGTGCGCTGGCCAAAGTAAGGATATTTTCCGAGAGCGGCGAAACCGCGTATTTGTTCGCTTCGGCTATGAGCCGGTGCTTGGCCGCGCGGTGGGCGGCCAGCAGTTCCTCGTCCGGTATCTCGCGGCAATGCCGGGTCAGCGCGGCCGGGTCACTCGGCCACCCCGAAGCATATTTGTCGAAAAGGTTCTTTATTTCCGGCGTGATCCAGCGTGGCAGATAAACCCCGTTGGTCACGTACTCGATGCGTTCCCCTGGAAACATCCGGTTACTTACTATGCCGTGGACTCTCGAGACCGCGAAACTTTTCGCGCTCAGATGAAACGCCAGATGCGTCATCGAGAGCGCGTCTTCGCCGGCCAGTTTTTTTATATGCCATGGCAGGTTGTCCCCCATCACCTTCCAGGCCATGTCATACGGGAAAACGTCGTGCCCGGCTTTCACCGGCGTGTGCGTGGTGAATACGCAGGACGGCCGTACGTTTTCGTCATGGAAACCGCGTTCCTTTAGAAGCTCCAGCGTCAGAAAAGCCGCATGTCCCTCGTTCATGTGAAATTTATTTATCTCGGCGTAGCCTAGGGCCCGGAGTATCCTGACTCCGCCGATGCCCAGCACCGCTTCCTGCCTGAGCCTCATCCAGCCGTCTCCGCCGTAAAGGTTTCCGGTGATGGCGCGGTCCTCCGGACTGTTTTCCGGGATGTTGGTATCGAGAAAATAAACCGGGACTTCGAAACCGGAGTCTTTCAGTGATAGCGCCCAGACGGCTATATTGACCTCGTGGCCGCCGATCGCCACCGTAACCTTTTGCGGCAACAGCGTCAGCCGGTCATGCGGCCGCCAGTTGGTTTCCGAGTAAGACTGCGACCCATCGGGATTGATCACCTGATGCATATAACCGTGTTGCCAGCAAAGCGTGACGCAGGCTGCGGGGATCTTCATATCGCGCGCCGAAAGCATCAGATCCGCGGCCAGTATCCCGAGTCCGCCGGCATACGTCGGGATATCGGCGTCCAGGCCGATTTCCATCGTGAAGTAAGCGACGGTCAGGGGGTTTGGCATTTATTTTGGTTTCATTGCTATTTTAGCATAAATGTTATAAAATAACAATTGCTTCGAATGTCAAATTCGAGGCATTTGATCTTTGGCAACAGGACGACTCCTTTTCAAAGGATAAAAGGTCGTAGCACGGTGGCCGTAAATTTGCGGTCAGCGTGCTACGACTTTTCCGGCATCGCCGGATCACCGTGAGAGACGCCTGGCTTGGATTGCCAGCGTGTCTCTATGACCGGTGTCTTTCCTCTAACAAAGGAGTAGTAGCATGAAGCGTTTCGCGCAGTTCGTGGTGTTTCTGGTCGTTCTGACTTTCACTCTCACCCCGGTTTTCGCCGATGTCAAAGTCGTGCCGAAGCCGGACAAGGTGAAAGCCGTCCGCGCCGCCGAAGTGGAGGCGCTGGACAAGGTCTTCACGCCCTGGTTGGAGTTCAACAAGGGCGTGAAAAAGGCCCCGGCCGAGTACAAGGCGACATTCGCGAAGATGATCGCGGATTGGGAGAAGCTCGTTCAGAGCGGCAACTATACCGCTCTCGTGCGGTACGCGGGATACCGCGACCGCTACGCCAAGGACGAGTCCGACCATTCACAGGCCGTTCGCCTCTGGAAATCGGCTGTCTCCTACGCGGCAACCGCGGAGGAGAAGCACGAAGCCGAGGAAGGCCTCTGGAGCGCAAATCTTCGCTATGTGGTGAAGATTCTCCGGTTCAAGGATGAGCCGGCCAAGAAGTAGCGCACGTTTCGCGCGTATCGTCCCGCCAAAGACCACCCCCAGCACGCAAGTGCTGGGGGTTGGTTATGTTTGTTTTTTCGCTCAACCTCATCCCCAACCCTTCTCCCCCGCAGCGCTTGCGCGTGCGGGGGAGAAGGGAGTTGTTTTGTTTGTTTTTTTGTTTACGTTTTTTTAAACAAAACAACAAAAAACAAACAGCTCCCTTCTCCTCATCAGAGGAGAAGGGCTGGGGATGAGGTTGTCATCTGTCACCATTCGCCTTCGATCCCGTCTTCTTCATCAGTATGATTACCTCGATGGCTTCCGTGATCGATCCAAACATTTTCCGCGCTTACGATATCCGCGGGAAGGCCGACAAAAATCTGACCGTAGAAGCCTGCCGCCTGGTAGGCGCCGCGTTCGGCGAAGTGCTGATTGAAAAATACGGCAAGGAACACCCCCATCCGTCGGTCGTGGTCGGCCGGGATGCCAGGACCCACAGCCCGAAATTCGAGGACGCGCTGGTTGAGGGACTGGCTTCGGTCGGATGCAGGGTTCTGAGGATGGGAGAGACTCCCAGCCCGCTGAATTATTTCACCATTTGCACCCGTAAGCTGGATGGCGGAGTGCAGATCACCGCCAGTCACAATCCGAAAGAGGACAACGGGATCAAGCTGCAGATCAGAAATGCGGAGGCGTTTTCCGGGGAAGATTTGCAGAGGCTGAGAGAACGAATCGAAAAAAAGAATCAAGAATCCTTCGACTTCGCTCAGGACAAGTCAAGAATCAAGAATCAAGAATCCGGTTCCGTTGAGGAAATCGATGCGGTCACTCCTTATCTGGATTTTCTGGAAAAAACTTTTCGCGGTGCCGGGAAGGGAAAGAAGATCGTCATAGATACCGGAAATGGAATCGCCGGACCGGTTTATAGCAAAGCCCTGAAACTTGTGGGATGCGAAGTCACCCAGCTATATACTGAACCGGATGGGACTTTTCCCAATCATCCGGCGGATCCGAGCAAGTTTTCGACGCTTCAGGAACTTCAGCGGACGGTACTCGGGCAGGACGCGGATCTGGGATTCGGATTTGACGGAGACGGAGACCGGATGGGGCTCGTGGATGAGCGGGGTTCCATCGTCACAGCGGATCAGACCCTACTCCTGCTCGCGCAGGATCACCTTCGGAGATCTCCGGGCGCGCCGGTGATATTCACCGTGAGCAATTCTTCGTTGCTTCTGACCGAAATCGGGAGATTGGGCGGCAAACCGGTGATGTGCAAGGTCGGACACTCTTATGTGGAGCATGCGATGCGGGAATACGGAGCACAGCTCGGCGGCGAGCAGTCCGGACATTTTTTCTGCGGCGAGGATTATTACGGGTTCGATGATGCCCTGGTCGCAGCGATGAGAGTGCTTTCGATTCTCCAAACGCCGCGGCTTGGAAAGCCGCTGCTGTTAGTTAAAAAAAGAAAATCAGCAGCGGCCGTCCCCGGCCGCGGCGTTGCGGGCATTTCGACATTGGTTGAGCAATTTCCCAAGGTTTACCAGCTCCCCGAGCTCCGTCCCCATTGCCCGGACGACAAAAAAGCCGATGTCACCTCCCGAGTCACGGCTCATTTTCAGAAAAAATATCCGGTAAACACTTTGGACGGCGCGAGGGTGGACTTCGGAGACGGCGCCTGGGCGGGCATCCGTTTCTCGAACACCAGCCCGTGCCTCTCGATCTGCATGGAAGCGCGGTCGGAGGCGAAGCTGAAAGAAATTGAACGAGAGGTTATGGAACATATGAGAACCTACGCGGAGGTTGAGCTGTAGAGGAAAAGGCGTCAAAAGCAAATACGCGGGGAAAAATATTTTAAATAAATGTCTTTTAATTCCGCAGCCGGGACGCCGCGTCCCGGTTTTGAGTGAAATAATACGGATATCCCCGCAGCGCTGGTTCGCTTACCCGCGCGCCGTTCTCTTTGGGATCACGCCGGGATAACCAACCTCGGCTACGGAAGAAATTGATACTCGATCCCCGGGACGCGGCGTCCCGGCTGCGGGGAGATAATATCGGTTGGATTCCTTGATTTCTTTGGTTTCTTTCATCCCCTGTCGCATACTGCTACCAGCTCATGCCTCCCCTCTCCCTCTCCGGCCGTCAGTGGATCCTCAAGCGGCAGGAGCCTTTTTCCGCCGGACAGGGGATCGCTGAAATTTTGGCCCGTGAGCGGGGGATTTCGGATCTGGATGCGCCGGGAACCGGCAAGCTCTCCGATCCGTTTCTTTTTCCCGAAATGGGCCGGGCCGTGGAAAGAGTCGAAGAAGCGCTGAAAAAAGGCGAGAATATCGGGATCTTCGGGGATTACGATGCCGACGGCATTACCGGGACTTTGCAGCTGATTCATTATTTCCGCCGCCGGGGGGTGGAACCTTATGTCTATCTGCCCGACCGTCTGACCGAGGGCTACGGGTTGAAACTCGGCAACATTGCCAATTTCAAAGAGCGCGGCGTCGGCCTGATCATCACCGTGGACACGGGGATCTCCGCTCTCGCCGAAATCTCCGCAGCGCGCGCCGCGGGCATCGATGTCATCGTCACCGATCACCACAAGCCGCGGACAGGCAGGCCGGATGCCTTCGCCGTGTTGCATCCGCTGGTTCCGGATAAATTTCCAAATGCGCATCTCTCCGGTTCCGGAGTCGCTTTCATGTTCGTGCGCGCGCTGGAACATCTGAATATATGGGAAGGTATAGCCGAAGACGCGGCGCTGGCGGCCATCGGAACGGTCGGCGATCTGGTGCCCCTGACCGGCGAGAACCGGACACTGGTTTTTCACGGTCTTAAATTTTTGAACTCACTGCAGGCGGGTCCGCTGAAAGAAATGATCGAGTCGGTCAGGAGTTCAGCGGCTCCGCTGACCAGCGGCGATATCGCTTTCCGGATCGTTCCGCGGATAAACGCCGCCGGCCGGATGGAACACCCTTCGCTCGCATTGAACGCGCTGATGACCGGCGGGGCGGCGATGGAACGGCTGCATGAATTGAATAACGAACGCCGGGCGCTGGTCGACGAGCTTACCGAAGTCGCCTTGCAGCTCATCGATCCGACTCAGCTTTTTTTGACGCTCCGGCACAAGAGTTTCACTCCGGGCGTCGTCGGCCTCATCGCCGGTCGTCTGGCCGATCTCTACGGCAAGCCGGCTTTGGTCGCTTCCATCGAAAACGGGAAATGCGTCGCGTCGATCAGAAGCACACCGCAAATAGACGTCATGGAATGCCTGGAGCATCCGCAGGTCCGTCCGCATCTCTGGAGCTTCGGCGGCCATGCCCAGGCCGCCGGCTGCACCATCACGGAGAGCGCATTTTCCGCGCTGGCGACCGGCCTCAGTCAGTCCGTGAGAGATATGGGAATAAACGCGGATACTTTGATTCCGGCGCTCCTGATCGACGGCGAACTTTTTCCGGGAGCGCTGGAAACCGGGATGGTCCGGCGGCTGAAAAATCTGGAGCCCTTCGGCAAACACAACGAAGAGCCGGTTTTCCTGATACGCAACCTGCAGGCTGGCGATATCCGGACATGCGGCCGTGATAACAGGCATCTGCAGTGCCGGTTAAACGGCACCAAGGCGATCGGTTTCAGTCTCGGAAAATATTCAGATCAGATCTCTTCCGGGACCCCGGTCGATGCTGCGTGTAAGGTGAATATCAGTAACTGGAACGGGAAGGAGGAGTTGGAGTATATAATTCAAGACCTACGAAAAATGTAGAATTGAGAATGTAGAATGTAAAATTAAAAAAAAGAACGGGATCGTGGCTCATGTATGCCAATATAACTCTACATTCTACATTTCGTCTGTTTTTCTCATACCGGAACCAAGCTCCCCTCCACGGTAAAGACTTCCGTCACTTGAGTCTGCAGAGCCATGCTGACTTTGAAGGCGAGCAGGATCGACGGATTCGTCGCCCCCCGTTCGATGGACATTATCGTTTGCCGGCTGACGCCGACTCTCAGAGCCAGCTCTTCCTGCGTCATCCCGCGCTCGAAACGCAGGCGGCGGATATTGTTGTGCAATGTGGCTGGCATAGGAAGTGTGGAACGGTTGGCAATATAAAAACTCTTTAACCAACCAGCTTGGCGATTTTACACATTGGATTGTATCGGGCAAGGGATTCGGAAAAAAAGTGACCGAGGTGTCGTGGTTTATCTTGCTTACTTCGGTCGCGTCGGAAACGTCGGTCCCTTCGGTCACCTTATTTAAGTTATCACCTCATAAACCTCGTCTTTCGCCATCCCGTCTTTTTGCCAGAATACGAAAACATTGTGTACGCTAATCTGAAATGATTCCTTCTCCTTTTCATGGTATTTTTTCTTCCTCACTGAAGGCCGGAGGAGATGCCCTAAGTGATGCCAAAAAGACGAAGTCCCAGAGTCAGTCGGCGCATAAAACCGAACCGGTTCAAAAATCCGATTTTTCGGATACACCGAATCCCGCGAGAACCAAAGGGCAGGTCGCTCTGGACGTATTCGAATTCGACAATTATTTCATTTTGAAGGCCCCGATAGCGGGAGTGAAATTGAGCGATCTGGACATAGAAATCACCGACAATGTGGTGACTATCCGCGGACGCCGTGTCCAGGCCGATCAGATTCCCGAAAACCAGTATTACGTGAAAGAATGTTTTTGGGGCGAATTTGAGCGGTCGGTAACGCTGCCGTTCAATGTCGATCCGCGGAGAGTGAAAGCCACGTTCAATAAGGAATGCATTTTGAAAATACTTGTTCCCAAAGAAGAGAAGGTGAAGATAATCAGGATAAACGAGTGAAGGGTACATAAATAGGGCAAAAGGGCAAAAAGGAAAAAGGGCAAAATGTTATGGAACCTCTGATTAACTGCTTTTTATTGTTACCCTGACATAATTGTTAAATGGCTAAATTGTTCACCCGTTCGATTAACTCAGGGCGACCTTATCTGGCACAATCATCTGTGTCATTCCGGGCGATCTGAGCTGGTCGAAGGGCGCAAGCGTAACGCACGTTTTATACATTCTTAACAATTTAACAATTTAACAATTATTCAGAGCTTCCTTAGGTGAAAAACCTATTGCCCTATTGCCTTCTTGCCTTTACCGTGATCACCTGCCATGAAAAAAATTTCCGCCATTTTAGCTGCTCTGGCCATCCTTTCGGCCTGTTCCAACGATCCTGCCAAAGCGTGGGCGGATTATGAGACGGCCGTGAAATATCTTCGCGGCGAAGGCGTCGCGCTGGACCAGGCCAAAGGTACGGAGTACCTGATGCGCGCGGCGAAGGAAGGCAGTGCCGATGCAAAGCTCGCGCTCGGATTCAGCTACATGAAGGGCCGGGGGGTTGAAAAAGATTTAAAGCGCGCGTTTGAGAATTTTTTGGCAGCGGCCGAACAGGGCTTAAGCGATGCCCAGTACAACGTCGGCTTGTCTTACATCCGGGCGCAGGGGACGGAAAAAAATTACGCCAAAGCCGCGGAGTGGTTCGAAAAATCAGCCCTCCAGGCCGATGCCGGCTCGCAGTACAATCTCGGAGTGATGTACTTCAACGGGGAAGGCGTCACACGTAACCCGGTTCAGGCTTATGTCTGGTTCCGTCTCGCGGCGGACCGGTATTACGATGGCGCCGCCGAAGGAATGGAAAAAGCGAAAAATTCGATCCCGAAAGAAATGCTGCCCGAGCTCGACCGCGCGGTGGCAAAGACGGCGTCGAAAATAAAGAGCAGGACTGCTCCGATTCCAGTCGGGAACTGGCTGAACCAACCACTTTAAAAAGTGTTAAATTGCTAAACTGTTAAATTGCTCGCCCATTCGATTAACTCAGGGCGACCTTTTTAGATAGCAAATTGAATGTAA
>MFXU01000009.1 GCA_001788965.1 Candidatus Peribacteria bacterium RIFCSPHIGHO2_02_FULL_51_15
CGGCATCATCTCGTACCGCGTAGCGTTTACTCAAGCCAAGAACTCCATACCGCCAGCGCGTCTGATTAAGAACGTTTTAAACGCGAAGTGGTATTAATGCAGTGATTATTAACCTGGTCACCATTGCTAAATTGCTAAATTGTTCGCCCACCTTCGCCCGGCCTTCGCATCTGCTTCGGCCGGCAAGCAAGGCTTCGGTGGGCAGGCAAGCGCAACGCACGTTTCATGCAATTTTAACAGTTTAACAATTTAGCAATTTAGCAATTTTTTAAGAGGTCGTGTAACAAATGACAATTTCAATTAATCTCATTTATTCCCCCGTACCCTCTCCCACCACATTTCCCCGACTGGCATGGCTCCGGTTGTCTCGCCGTCCAGCATCCTCTCACTCACCACGGTTCCCAGAAATTTAACCAGCATTTCCCGCGTGAATATTCTGTTTCCCTCTTCTCCCCCGATTTTGTTGAATTCTTCATTAAGCGCCGCGCGCAGCTCCAGTACTTTCTCATAGATCTTATCCGGTTTGATCAGCCCCTGTTTGAGCCCGTAACCTCCCAAAGCCGAAGCCATAAGCTCCGCCGCTTCATCGATTGTCAGGTTTCCCCTGGCGTCACGGAAATCTTTCCTGAGGAGACCTGGCGCGTAACTGAACAGCGACAGCTCGAATTCCCTTTCCCGGTCCTGGCTCCGATAGAGCACCCTTGAATCAAACTCAGCCGTCCGCTGCAGATTGGAGATCCTGTCCCTTGGTATCCGCCTCTCGCCGCTGCCCGCTTCCCGGATAGTCTCACCGCCGAGAAGCCTGGCCGTCACTTCTTTGGCCGTATCCGGCGTCCGGCAGGTGATGAGCAGCATCGCTCTCAGAGTCTCCAGTAACGAAGCCGCTTCCCTGCCTCTCAGCTTCGATTCTCCTTTTTCCACTCCGAACTCCGTGGCTTTGGCGGTTCCCGGGATCAGCCAGAGCACCCGCCCGTCCCCGTTTTTCACCCCGTACATCGAAAGTGTCCTGAGATCCGCATACCAAGGATCATCCGGCGTCATATCGGTAAACGCCAGATTCTCGGCCCGCCTCAAATCCTTACTCAGGCATTGCGGCCGCGTAAATCCCCCGATCAGGCTCAGGAAAGTGGGGTTTCCAGACGGTGTCTCTTCCTCCAAATCGTAATCCGGTTCGATAAGCCATATCTTCCCGTTTATCATCGCCGCCCGAGTCAGAAGCTCCGCCGTCTCGGCCGGGGTCACTCCCGCCGGTCCGTTAAGCTTCCGGACAAAACTCGCCGGCAGTATCTTCAGCCGCTTCAGTTTCAGGTATGGCGCGCTCAAAGCGTCCTCCGCTTTCAGATCTTCCGGCAGCGCGTCATCGCCCGACCCCGTCTCCGTCTCCGCCCAGGTCGCCGCCGCGACCAGATCCACTGCTTCCGATCTCGAAATCGGAGCCAGGGGATTGGGGCTTGTCATAATCTCCGCAGAGCACTGGGTTTTCTTGAGCAGAGCCTGGAAAGTCTTCCTGTTTACCAGCTGTCCTCCAAAATCCATCCCCTCCGTTATCCGGTTGCCGTAAGCATCGACCAGCCTCCCAAGCAGCGCGACATTGTCATTGCTTACGGCGAGGTTTGTCTCCGGCCTGCCTCCGATACTCAGGCACGGCCGGTACTGCAGCATTATCTTCCGCCTGAATCCGAACTCCCGACTCAGATTCTGCCCTGCGCCGAGCATCACCCCCGACATGGACTTCACTGTCGCCCGGTAACCTTCGATCACCGTGCTGCCAGTATCGAATCCGATGAAATAACCGGCCCCGTCCGACGCTTTCACCTTGAGTTTCACGCTGCCGTCTCCCGATATCGTTCCGCTCACATCCGCTGCCCCGCCCCCGATGTCCGTTCCTCTTACCCGGACAGGCAAACCCTCGAATCCATAAATCTCGTTTTTTTCCTTCTTCCCGTTGCGGTTTGAATCCAAAAAGGCCATTAAGGTTATCGTCCCTTCGATTGCCCCGGCTTCCTCTTCTTTCTTCACCGTTCCCTGCTTGATCGTGGTCCAGCTCAAGCCTCCCCCGGTGTCCGCCTCCGCCGCCGTACTATTGGAGACCGTCGCGCAATCGGCTGAAATCGTAAATTGCGCCTCGGTGCCCCACGCCGTCTTGTATCCCGTGTCCACCGTCGCCACGTTCCAGTAATAAGTGTCCCCGCACAAAAGATTCTTCAAAAGCATCGTCTTACTCTGCCCGTTCGGCATCTGTCTCGAGACATAATTCGGGCTGGCCTGCGCCCCCGAGACGATATTATTCGAGTTGCTTCCGGTCCCAACCTTCAGCTGATACTGCAACATTCTGGTTGCCGTCTGCGTGTCCGAGCCCGAGCCCCAGCTGAGCCTGACTGTTCCGCTGCCGTTGCCGCCGCTGATGCGCAAGGCAGTGAACCCGTTTGGAGCAGTCGGCGCCGTATTCGGCAGTGTGGCGGCCTGGTCGTTTTTATAGTAGCGATTGACCTCGCCGAAAGTATTGCCGGCGATGTAATCCAGATCTCCGTCGCCGTCGAAGTCTCCGGCCGTGATGTCCTGGGTTTGATCGCCGGCTTCACTCTGCGTACTGCTCAAGGTCAATGTCCCGGCTCCGTCATTAACAAAAATCTTGTTTCCGGTAAGGTTATCTTTGCCTCCGACAATAACATCAATATCACCGTCGTTGTCCATATCTCCCGGAGCCATATGTCCCGGCGAGGTTCCTCCCCCATACGGAATACTGCTCAGCGCGGCCAAATTTCCATTTCCGTCATTTCCCCAGACGATGATATTTTGGTCATCAGCCGTAACCACATCAATGTCTCCGTCACCGTCGAAATCCGCCGTTTTGACGTCCTGAAGCGTTGCGACCGTCGGTACGCTTGAGAGCGGGACAAATGCGCCGGTTCCGCTGTTGATGTATGTTTTTACGGTGATTACGTTGACCCAGGCGACATCGGGGTAGCCGTCGCTGTTTAAGTCCGCCAGCGCGATCCTGCCGTTGGCGCCGAGCGTGGAATTGGCAGCGGTGAAATTTCCATGGCCGTCATTGAGGAACACGGAATGGCCGCCGAGTTCTGCGCCAACGATGTCCAAATCACCGTCATTGTCGATATCTTTCAGATCAACATTTCCAAAGAAATATGTCCCTGCGATCTGTTCGAGCGTGAATGTCGATGCCCCCATCGTTCCTTTGAAAAGTTGTCCCACTGCCGGCCAAAAGTTGGTTGCATAAATAATGTCCGGCCGACCGTCTCCGTTCAAATCTCCGCCAGCCACGTTTTTGAGATAGGTCGTTATCATGAAAGCGGAATGAGTGAATGAGAAGTTTCCGTCATTCATATACTGATCAAAAACAACGGATGTAGGTCCGTTGTAATTTCCCGTGACATAATCCAGATCGCCGTCGTTATCAAAATCCGCAGCGGCTCCCGAAATCATGCCATTTGTTTCGACGGTCGATGCGAACAACGAGAAGCTCATGGCGTAAACCAGCGAAATAAACTGTACGGAAAGCAGCAAAAATGCCAGGCTCAGAAGGTTGGTCGAAACGATCTCGAATCCGGAAGGCAAACGGGGATGAACATATTCCACCTGCCGCAATGAAAAACTTTTTATCCTCCAGTAATTCAAAATCGAATTCCACTCGATGGCGAGCACTATGCACACCAGCGCGACGCCGAGCGAAAGCGTCATGAAACCGCGGACATGCATCAACACTGCGGCCATGCCGGCCACTTCATCCCATCCGATTCCGGCCATCACCGCCAGTACGCCGATGGCGCTAATGCCTGCCAGAGCCACTGCTCCGCCGATGATAATTTTGTATGACTTCGACATTTATTGGTATGAAATTTTCTTTATAAAGCTATGAGCCGATCCGGCGCACTATTTCCCGGCTGACGAAGTCCTTGTCGCGGCCGTACTTGAGCCGGCTCAGTTGCTTGAAAGCTTCGACCGCCTGCGCGTCTTTCACATAAGTCGTATCGAGCCATGGCCGCGGAACCTCGATCGAGAAAGGCCGGCTCGGCTGGCCGTCGACGGACAGCTTCATGCAGCCCTTGAAAGCGTCCAGATTGACCAGATCCGCTTCGGAGAAAACCGGTCCCATTTCCTTGGCGCACAGCTCGGCGTCCTGGGGGCCGATCTTATAAAACATCATTGTCCCGACGTTGCCGAATACAGCTCCCTTCAGGTTCACGTGGCCGGAAAGCTTGTTTTCTTTTTCCAGCTGGTCCAGATACTGGTGGGCCATCACCAGTCCCAGCCGGTATTTCCGTGCCTCCGACAGTATCGACTCGATGGACTCCGTCACATAGTTCTGAAATTCGTCGATATACAGGAAAAAGTCTTTGCGTTCGCCGGCTTCGCGCTGGCGGCGCATGGCGGCCACCTGGATTTTGTTCACGATTATCATTCCGAGAAGCTTTGAATTGATGTCCCCGACCAGACCTTTGCTCAGGTTCATCAGCAATATTTTCCCCGTGTTCATCACATCACTGAAATCGAACGAGCTCTTGGTCTGCCCCACTATGTTGCGGACCAAAGTGTTCGTCGTGAACTGGCCGAATTTGGCGGCGAAGTAGGGGATCATCTCCTGTTTTTCGCGCTGTCCGGTCTGGGCCATCTGTTTTTCCCAGAAGGACCGGACGATGGGGTTTTTGACCCGGGTGACCTTGTAGCGGCTCCATTCGTCGTCGGTAAAGAGGCGGACCAGGTCGGTTATCGCGCCGCCTTCCTCCTCGTCGGCCATCAGGGTCAGGCAGCCGTTACGGAAATAGTCCTGGATCCTGGGGCCGAAGATTTCCTCGCCGAACATCTTCACCATCATGTTCATGGCATCGAGCGCGATCAGGTCTTTCTCTTCTTCGGTTTTGCCTTCCAGCATGTTGAGCCCCATCGGCCGTTCGGTATCGGACGGGTTGAAATAAATGATGTCGTCCGCCCGTTCGCGCGGTATGTAGCTGAACAGATCCTCGACCAGCGAGCCGTGCGGATCAACGATGCAAACTCCCTTGTTATTGTGGAAATCCTGCCGGGCCATTACCTGGATGATCGATGATTTGCCGGTGCCGGTTTGGCCGATCACGTACAAATGCCGGAACCGGTCGTCATTTTTGATGAAAATTTTCCGGCGATCGCCCCGGAATGTGTTGTATCCCAGATGCAGTCCGTCTTCGGGCAGGTTTTTTGGCGCGGGCGCGATTTTGAAATTTTGCCACTTGATATTCTGCACTTTGTTGTACTTGATATTGGGGAAATGGAAAAAACTGGCCAGCTCGGCGGTGCCGAAAAGCAGCGGACGCCGGCGCAGGAATTCCAGAAATCCCTTGTGCGGTGAGCGGCGGATGAAACGGTAAATGATATCTTTGCGGTTTTTTATTTGTGGACGGAAAAAGCTGTTACCGTGGATGTCGTTGAACTGGGTGAAGGCCGACGAGACTTGGTCGACGATGGAGCTTGCCCTGGCGGCGGTGGGCGCCGAACCCACGACCCGGATGACAGCATGGAAACCCGGGTTGGATGATTTTTCGTCCAAAGTCTTCGAGTACTCTTCGATGACCTGGGATATCCGCTCGGAGCTGGGTTGCTCGCCTTTCAGTTCCTGGCTCTGGTCGGAGGTAAGCAGATCGAGCGTGGTTGATATCCAGGACAGGGGATTGTACCAGCTGAAACGGGATTTCTTTTTGGGGTTTAAAAGCTGCGCCGCCTTGGCATGGACTTTTTTCTGCCAGCCCTGAGTGGCCGGCTTGAGGACGAATTGCATGGCCGCCCCCTCGTCGTTCTTCAGCTTCGAACAGGCATTCATCACGTTATTGAGCGGGTCGCTTTTTAGCTGTTGGTATGTTTTGAAAGTCACGACCCAGGATTTCTGCGGCAGTAACACATCCGCGTCGACGACCGATTCTTTGGTAAATATGTTGTAATCCTCCACCTGGTCTATGACCGCGTCGGGATAGAAGGATGTCACCTGTTTTTCGATCAGGTACGAGATTTTACGCGGGCAGACAATGAACGAAAGTATTTCGCCGGCCAGTGCCGCGAATTCCATCGAAAAGAACGGCTGGCCGCGCCAGAACCGGGAGATCCTGTGGTTGAATATCCCGTGGAGCGACTGGAAAAGATGGTCCCCCACGCCCAGCACCTCACGGAAGTCCTTGCCGGTGGAAAATTGTTCGGATTCCTGTTCCTTGTCTTCCTTGCTTTCCTTTTTGGGCATCAGGACTTGCAGGAAAACCAGTTCTCTTTCGCGTTTCCAGTCACTGAGCATCCTCAGGATCCAAAGACCCGAAAATCCGGCCAGCGTTATGGCCGCAATTGTCGCGATTATGGCAAGGAAGTTTTGCATTTATGGTTTTATTGTAATCTTTTTCGGGTTAAAGGTAATTTTCATTTTCTATGCGCCTACCGCAGTCAAAATAATCCCTGCAACAAGCCGTAAAAAATGATATTTGCGATTACTCAGGTTTGTTTGGTTACAATCCTCTCATTTTAGCGGAAAAATGCGGAAAAGAAAAGAATTAATGACCCGATCAAGGGAACGGATGTACTCGAAGAAATTCCGAAAATGTTGGGAGATTTCGAAATCATCAATATTGGATATATAAATTATTTCTTCAACAGCCTCTCCACCATTTCCACGAGAGTTTTTATCGTCATGTCTTTTTTAACAAAATAGTCATCCACCTGGAGCGCCTTGCCCCGCTCCCGGTTGGCCTGGTCGTCGAAGTTGGTAAGTACGATGACCGGGAAAGCCCGCTTGTCCTTCGGCAGTTTTTCCAGCACTTCAAACCCGTCCATAACCGGCATATTAATGTCCAGGAGCAGCATATCGGGTACGTCCTTCGCGATGCTGTCCAAGGCTTCCTGCCCGTTACTTGCGGTTCTTACTTCGAAAGCGTCTTTGTTGAATTTCCGCAAATAAAGATCCTGCAGAACAGAGTCGTCCTCGGCAATAAGAATCTTATGTCTGTTTGCCATAAAACACATTATACCCTTTTGCGGGAGGTTTTTACAGGTGATTTTAAGAGGTAATGAAAGTAAGGGAAGTAAGGAAGGTAAGGCAGGTGACGAAACAAAGGGGGAAACGAGACACCTTCCTTACGTACCTGACCTTCCTTACTTCCCTTACCTTTCAAGAGAACGACACCCTCACACAGTCCACCAGTTTCGCCTCTCCCAGCATCTTCTCCACCGTTTTTGAAGGATCCTTGACGAACGGTTGTGTGAGCAGCGCATTCTCTTCCTTAAATTTCCTTTCTTTGCCGAGCATTATTTTTTCCAGAATCTCCGGAGGCTTCTTGTCGTTTTTCATCTGTTCCTTCCAGATCTCCTTTTCTTTTGTGACGATTTCCTGCGGGACATCGCTTGGACGGAGATAAGCCGGGTTCATGGCTGCGGCATGCATGGCGACATCCTGCGCCTGCTCTTTCGTGCCGCCGTCCAGAGCCGTGAGCACGCCGATTTTCCGGTTGGAGTGGACATACGTTCCCATGACCGGGGCACTGAGCTCCTTTGTTTCGCCGATGGAAATATTTTCCCCGAGTTCCAGGACTTTGGCAGGGACTGCCTCGCTTACAGAAGCATCAAAACCGGACTTGCCTTTGCCTAGAAGCGTACGAGCCAGCTCTTCGCCGAATTTCAGAAAAACATCCGAGCGGGCCACGAAATCCGTCTCGCAGCGTATAAAAACGAGAGCGGCTTTGTTGTCGGTTGCCGCGATGAATATCGCTCCCTGCGTCTGGGCTCTGGCGGCTTTCTTTACCGCCTGGGCGATGCCTTTTTTCCGCAAGATTTCGATCGCCAGCTCTTCGTCGCCCTTGGCTTCATCGAGAGCGTTTTTTGCATCCAGAATGCCGACGCCGGTTCTGGCGCGGAGCTTGGCGATGTCGGCGGTGGAAATAGGCATGGGAACGAGGGATAAAATTTGAGAAGTTTTGAGGAAGAATCAGGAATCAGGAATTAAGAATGAAGAACGACATGAATCTCAGGATTTCGCGATTTCAGTTACTTGATTCTTGGCTTGCCCTGCGCTCGTCGAATGGGTTTCTTGATTCTTTTCTTCTGTTTTGGCTTCAGTCAGCTCGTTCTCAACAGTTTGCAAAATGAGTTCGATCGATTTCACTGCGTCGTCGTTGGCTGGGATAAATATCTTGAAATCATCGGGATCCGCGTTCGAGTCGCATATTCCGTAAACCGGCAGGCCGATCTTTTTCGCTTCCATCACGGCGACTCGGTCCCGTACCGCATCGACCACAAAAAGCGCGTCCGGCAGGCCTTTCATTCCGGAAACGCCGGAAAAACCGGCATCCAGCTTGGTTAATTCTTTCCGGAGTCCGACTTGTTCTTTTTTGGTGTATTTCTCGACTTCTCCGGTCTGGAAAGATCTCTTCAGATCGAGATAATAGCGGATGCGATTTTTAATCGTGGCCCAGTTGGTAAGCAGTCCCGGAACCCATTTTTTCGTAACAACCGGCTGCCTCAGCGCCGAACTGACGCGCTCTACGTACTGAATGCTTTGGAGTTTGGTGGAAACAAAAAGTATGGTTTTACCCGACTTCTGCATCGATTTCAGCTCCGAGCAGGTCTTTATCAATGCTTCATGGGTTTTTTCCAGGTCGAAAATGTGGATGCCTTTTCTTACGCCAAAAAGCACAGGTTTCATCTTCGGATTCCACTTCTCTTTCCGGTGGCCGAAATGGCAGGCGCAGGAAAGGAGATCTTTGGTGGAGGGGATGGGCATAGGAATAAATTGTTAAATTGTTAAATTGTTAAATTGTTTAAATGACGTAAGAGTTTGCAGTTGCCAGCAACAATTTAGCAATTTAGCCATTTAACGACTGAAGAAATAAAAGTGAAGGAAAAAATCTGTGGTGGTAATCCTTAGTTCATACTTTCGACGTCTTTTCGCTGGTTGCGGAGGTTTCCGGCTTGGTGTGGCCACCCTTCGATTCGTCGCCCTCTCGGGCTCCTCACTCAGGGTGACCGCGCGAAGCGCGGTCAGGACCGCGGCGATCGGTCGAAAGCGGAGTGCCCCTTACGGGGCCCGGTTCTTATACACTTTATTGCCAGCCAAAGCAAATTATCAAGCCGGGCGGCGGGGATGGTCGATTCGCTCTTTTAATTGACATGACATAAATGATTCAATTTAATAACCTACTGATCTTTGGAAGCATTCTGGTAGGGAGCCACCTGATTCTTCATGTTCCTGTTTAGGGAGAGGAATCAGATCCCTCTCCCTATCAAACCCTTTTGGAGGCTAAAAGCGATGACACGTGGCGTGACAACCTTGAAATGGCTGGATGTAACCATCCCGCATGTGTTGACGGTTCGGGAGTGGGAGGGGGGCGTACGCCTTCAATTCCAAATCGTGAAGGACGGTGGAACTCAGGTTCTGCCGCCAATCGATCTGCCAAAGCCAGTCGAGAATGTGGCGGAAGCCTGGACCGGTCAGTTTACTGAGGTGCTCACTGCTGTTCAGTCAGCACATCTGTACGTTCAGGGCCGGGTTTTGTTGCGGTTCCCCGACGGTTGCATCTATTGGAGCGTGAACCACTGGAAGGCATCTGACGGGAAAACACGTTCGATCGACTGCTGGGGATTCATGCCCGGCATGACCACCGATAAGCTCGAGTTTTTGGTCCCCATCAAGTAAGTCAGTGTTCGAGACTAGAAAAACCAGGAGAGGGAACCAAACGGGGAGCGGGCTCATACGAGCCGGCTCCCCGTGGATTTATGTTGTAAACAGCCGTTGACAAAGAATACTGCAATAGGACAATAACTCCCCAGATTTGGGTTTCTTTCGGATGTTCCGAAAGACAAATCTGGATGCCCTTTGACAACACGGGCAGTCAGAAATTTTTTACGAGGCAAATGAAAGGAAGCCTCCGGTAAATTTTGGCGTTTTGTTTAGAACCATACTCAAGCAAGAAGTGAGGAACGAGCCATGAGTGACGCTGTACAGGACAAGGCAATCGCCCGGCCCCCCGCTCTGCTGATCCCGCGCAGGAAGCTCTGCTTCCCCGAGGTCCCGGACCGCATTCCGTACGAAGGTCCGGACAGCAAAAACCTTCTCGCCTTCCGCATCTACAATCCGATGATGCAAGTCGGCGAGAAAACGATGGCGCAGCACCTGAAGTTCGCGGTGTGCTACTGGCATACCATGAGAGGGACGGGGCAGGACCCCTTCGGCCCGGGAACGATGATCCGGCCGTGGGAGAATGCCGATGCCGACCCGCTCGAGAACGCCAAGAACCGCGTTCGTGTGTTCTTTGCCATTCTCGAGATCTTGGGTGTTCCGTACTTTACCGCCCATGATCGTGATCTGGCCCCGGAGGGCAAGACACTCGCCGAAACCAACGCAAACCTCGATGCTGTCATTGCGGTCGTCAAGGAAGAGATGGCACGCACTGGCATCAAGTGCCTGTGGTTTACGGCCAACCTCTTCAGCAACCCGCGTTACATGCACGGTGCGGCCACGAGCTGCAACGCCGATGCCTTCGCCTACGCCGCGGCGCAGGTGAAGAAGGCGCTGGAGATCGCGAAGGAACTGGGCGCCGAAGGGTACGTGTTCTGGGGTGGCCGCGAGGGCTACCAGACCTGGCTGAATACCAACATGTCTCGTGAACTGGCCCACCTGGCCCAGTTCATGCACATGGCGGTGGACTATGCCAAGAAGATCGACTTTACCGGGCAGTTTTATTTTGAACCGAAGCCCTGTGAGCCGACCAAGCACCAGTACGACTTCGACGCAGCGGCGTGCATCAACTTCCTCCGCGCCTACGGTCTCGAGAAGGACGTGAAGCTTAACATCGAGACCAATCATGCTACCCTTGCCGGTCATGCCGTCGAGCACGAGCTCGACTATGCCGGCTTCCAGGGGTTTTTGGGCTCGGTGGACGCCAATACCGGTGATGAGCTGCTTGGTTGGGATACTGACCAGTTCCCGACCAACGTGTACCTGACGACGCTGATCATGCTGGTGTTTCTGAAGTACGGAGGCTTCACGTCGGGCGGAGTGAATTTCGACGCCAAGGTTCGTCGTGAGAGCTTCGAACCGGTCGACCTCTTCTATGCCCACATCGGTGGCATGGACACCTTCGCTAAAGGGTTGCTGATCGCGACTGCGATCCGTTCCGATGGCGAACTGGCCCGCATGGTCGCCGAACGTTACCGTTCCTGGGACACCGGCATCGGCGCTGCGATTGAGACCGGTGCGCAAGATTTTGAGTCCTTGGAGCGTTACATGCTCGAGCAGGGAGACGCAGAGCCCAACCAGAGCGGGCGCCAGGAGCTGTTCGAGGGCGTCTTGAACCGGTACATCTTCTAGTCCGGTCTTCGAACCGGTAAAAGAAGACAACAAATTGACTGCTCAATATCAACGGGCAAATGAGCCGACGGGGTAACACCCGTCGGCTTCTGCTAATTAATTTTCAAACCTCTCGTTCGTTATTTGTCTCGATGAAACAACCTCTTAACCCTCTCAACGAAATTGCAGCCATACTGACGCAATACTTCTCCGAGCCCGCTTAAGTTGCTTTCATTTTGATTTCTCGGTCGGCGGATTCTCTCCGTTTCGCCCCAGGGACGCCCGGACTTATGCGTTGTATTGAAACCTTTTTCGTGGGTGGATATTGGATAGATGAATTTAGGCTTTCCCATATGATAAATAATAAGAATTGGGAAGCATCTTATTACTTCAGGTTCTGCAGTCAATGAAACATAGTATCCGCAGTTTACGGATGCGTTGGCAGAGCGTGAATCAAGCTGGTGCTTGTGTACATTTCATCCGCCTTCGCAGGAAACCACTGCCGTCAGGCAGTGGAGGAATGCACAGAGATTCTTCGTTGTATGCTATGGCGGATTCCGCGAGCGACGCCGCAGGCGCTTCGCAAGATACCGCCAGCGTAAGCTGGCGGAGCTTCATTTATTTTCGATCCGTTGAACCAATTCGCCGATCTTCACCCTCTCCTGCTTCAAGCTGTCCCTGTCCCTGATCGTCACCGTATCCTTCGCTCCCTGTTTCCCGTCCTCGCCGATCGTACCGAAGTCGACGGTGATGCACTTCGGCGTGCCGATTTCGTCCTGCCTGCGGTAGCGTTTCCCGATACTGCCCGTGACATCGAAATCCACCACAAGGTCTGTTTCTTGTACAACTATTTTATACAGTTCTTGCGCCTTGTTTATGAGGTTTTCTTTCTTGCTTAGCGGAAGAATCGCGACGTCGATTGGTGCAATTTCCGGTTTGAGTTTCATCACCACGCGCGTCTCGCCGTTCTCCAGTTTCTCTTCGGTGTAGGCGCCGAGCAAAGCCGCGAGCATTATCCGGTCAGTGCCGTAGGACGGTTCCATCACGTGGGGGATCAATTTGTGTTTGGGATCGTCAGGGTCCGTATAAGACATTTCCTGCCCGCTGAATTTTTCATGCTGTTTTAAATCGAAGTCCGTACGATAAGCGGCGGCTGCCGCAAGCTCGCCCCAGCCGAAGGGAAATTTATATTCGATATCCGTCGTGCCCTTGGAATAATGCGAAAGCTCGTCTGTCTCATGGTCCCTGAAGCGCAAATTATCGGATTCTATTCCAAGTGTTTCGGTCAGGAATGACCACCCGAGTTTCTTCCACTCTTCAAAAAGTTTTTTCCATTCCGTCTGCTCCGGATCGAAGAAATATTCGATCTCCATCTGCTCGAATTCGCGCGTCCGGAAGGTGAAGTTTCCCGGAGTGATCTCGTTCCGGAATGCTTTCCCGATCTGGGCGACGCCAAAAGGCAAACGCATGCGCATCGTGTCGACGATGTTTTTGAAGTTGACGAAGATGCCTTGGGCTGTTTCCGGGCGGAGGTAAACCAGCGCAGCTTCGTCCTCGACCACGCCCTGGCTGGTTTTGAACATCATGTTGAACTTCTTCGCTTCGGTCCAATTCTTCTGTCCGCATGTCGGACAGGCGATTTTTTCAACCGCGAGCGTTTTCTGCATTTGATCCAATTTGAGGATTGCGGCTGCCTCCGCGCCGATTTTGGATTCCAGCAGCTTGTCACCGCGGAATCTGTCGTGGCAACCGCGGCATTCGACCAGCGGGTCGGCGAAATTCGTCACATGTCCGCTCGCTTCCCACACCTTTGAGTTCATCAGGATTGATGCGTCCATCCCCACCATATCCGGCCGTTTATGAACGAATGTTTTCCACCACTGCTGCTTGATCCGCCGCTTCATCTCGGATCCCAATGGACCGTAGTCCCAGGTATTGGCCAGTCCGCCGTAGATTTCCGAGCCGGGGAACACAAAACCGCGGCGCTTACAAAGCGAAACAAGTGCGTCGAGTGAGGGAGCGGGCATTTGGGGCAAGTATCAAGAAACAAGAAGCAAGAATCAAGAGCCCCCTCCCCGCTCGCTCTAGCTCGCCGCCCCTCCCCCGTGCCGGGGGAGGGGCGGATGCCGCAGGCATCGGGGAGAGGGCGAAACAGCTTTTTTTTATTCATCAAGTATGGTTTTTCGGGATTTCATTGAAGATGAAATGGAAGAGGAATCATCGCTCACGAAACTTCCGGAGGAGGATGAAGAAAAATAATAAACCGGATCCGGGGCGGCAGAACTCACGGAAGAATTTTGATCATATTCGGTCGCATCTAAATCGGATGCTGATTCAGGGGTCGGGATCAGCCATGCCGGGATCCGGTCATTCAGGGAAGTGTAAACGAAATATCCGGATGCGCCTGCGGCGACGAGAGCCACTATGATCACGATTAACCTTTTCATGTAAGGTGATGATACACATGAGATTTGGAACTTGGGAATTGGATTTTGTTTGGAAATTTGATTCTTGGCTCTTGGTTCTTTTCTCAGATTTATGCTAGAATAAACGGATAAAACCAAAATAAATGCAAGTTCTGCTGATCATCGGCTCGCTGGCCGCCGCCATCTGGCTTATCCGCGTCTGGACCGGGGCGATGAACATTGCGGCAATTGAACAGGAGCCGCTGTCATCGATCGAACACCGGCATCCGTATTTGCCCAAACTCTCGGCGATACTGGTCTCGGTGCTTATCGCCGGAGTGCTTTTATTCCTTTCGCTGAAGTACGGAAAGACTACATCACTCAGTTCCTTCAGGGGATCGACGGCGCTTCTCAGATCAGCGCTTGTTTTCGGGCTTATCGCTCTTTTTGGAATATTCGACCAGGTCAGGTGGCGCGGCGAGAAAGACCGGTATAAATATTTTTACGCCTTCATACTCGGCACGCTGGTCACGTGGGTCCTGATCGCGTTCAAGCGCGGACTTTTTGAAGCGGGGATAGACGACGATCCTTTTTTGACCGCGCTCGGCATTACCTGTCTGGTGGTCGGGTGGCGGTTTCTTTTCGGCCCCTGGAGCGCGCCCATTAAAGCGACGGTTCTCGGCACTTTTATTTTTTGGGTGGCGTACGCCATCCTGAGGTTCGAAACCCGGGCCGAGCTCACCGCCACGGCTATCGCCGCGCTGGCCGCGCTGATCCCCGTAATAATCTGGTGTTGGCTCTTTTTGGCCCAGCACCGCCAAAGACTGGGCGTCGTGACGCTGGCTTTCTTTGCCGGGATGATGTCCACGGTTCCGATCCTTTTTTACAGCGAGATAACGCGCCGGGGCATGGAGCTGAATTTCTTTTTCTTCAAGATTGTGCCTCTTAGTTACGGTTCGACTTCGAAACAGTTCGTCACCCAAAGTCTCCAGGGCTTGAGCCCGCTCAACTCGATCGTCGTGACTACTCTGGTGACTTATCTGCTGGTCGGCGTTATCGAAGAATATTGCAAATACTGGGTGCTCAGGTACTCCAGCCGCGATTTCTTTCGTTCGATAGATGATGCGATGCAGCTCGCGATCATTGTCGCCATCGGCTTCGCCTTCGCCGAAAACCTGGTGAATCCGACTTACTTCACCGGTTTCGTAAAGGATTATCTGCTAACCCCCGCGAGGCCCGAGTGGGGACATTTCACCTCCAGCGTGGTCGGGAGATCTGTTCTTACCAATATGGTCCATATTCTTTCAACCGGCGTACTGGGGTACTTCGTCGGGTTGGCTTTTTTCGCTTCGCCGCTTCTAAAGGACCAGTTTGCCCGGGGCCGTAGCCGTCCGCTTTTTATGCTGGTTCACCAGATGCTGTCGCTTCGCACCGAGTCGGTATATTCCAGGACCCAGCTGCTGACAGGGCTTCTGGCCGCTTTCGTCCTTCACGGGCTCTTCGACTTCATCGTGTCTTTGCCGGATGTGTTGCCCGGCAATCCCGCGTCGGTCGGGGCGTTGCTTGGTTCAAACTCGGGTTTTCTAGGCGGCATCTCGCTGATCATAGTGCCGGCCGTGCTGTACACGGTCGGCGGACTCTGGCTTCTGATGGTATTGTTTGAAAAGAAGGAAGACATGAAGGAATTCGGCGCGATAATCGAGACCCAAACATTTGTAACGTCCGACTCCGGCGGGTAATATACTGCAACCTTCCCAAAAGTCGTATGTCTTTTAGAAAGTACCTTTTCATTGCGGTTTTCGGCATATTCCTGGCCGGCCCGCTCCATGCTTTTGCGCGGCCACTGACCGGGATAGTCAATGCATCGTTGCCGGCTGTATCAATGGCCAATTTTCTGACCTGGACGCTGCAGGCTTTGGATTTTCCGCGGGAACCGGCGGACTGCACTCTGCAATTCAACCGCATTCCCCGGGGCATGCGCCAGACTCTCTGCACTGCCCAGGCTTACGATGTTCTGGCTATTTTCGGCAAAAGCAGAAATTACTCCGAATTCAACAAGACCATAACCCACGGCGAAGCGCTGATGGTGATCACGACGCTGCTTGATAAACATGAAAAGACGCCCGTCGACGCTTTCAAGGACGTGAAAAGCGACGGAGAAAAAGCAGCGGTGATGAACGCCGTCGCGCTGAAATGGATGGTTCCGGTGCGGGCCAACTTTTTCGGCGTCGACCGGCCGCTTACCGGCAGCGAGGCCATGGCGCTTTTGAAAGCGGTTTCGGGGCAGACCGCCGCCCGGTACAGGGAAACCATTTCCGTCACTGTGCCGGTCAATTCCTCGGTACTTCCGAAACAGGATTTGATAAATGCGGTCTGGCAGCTCATCACCCGGGATTTTTTGAAAAGCGACAAAATCAGCCAGGAGGAAGCGGCTTACAAAGCGATAGAAGGACTGGTCGATTCGCTCGATGACCCTTATACCAATTTTTTCCGCCCGGTTTCAGCCAGTGATTTCAGTAACCAGATAAAAGGCGAGATCAGCGGCATCGGCGCCCAGATCGAAGAACGGAAAGGCGAAATCGTGATCGTGTCTCCGCTCCCCGGTTCGCCGGCGGAACGCGCCGGACTCGGCGCCGGGGATGTCATCCTGGAGGCCAACGGCATTTCGCTTACGGGCATGGGAGCCGAAAAAGCGGTGACTTATATCCGCGGCGAGCGGGGTTCCCAGGTGACCCTGAAGATCCGGCGGAACGGCAGCGAGATCAGCGTGACCTGCGTGCGCGACGTCATCTCCATTCCCGAGATCCAGGTGAAATGGCACGGGGACACAGCCGTCGTCCAGCTGGTGCAGTTCGGCGAAACGACCGAAAAACAGATCCGGACGATATTTTCGGACATCAATCAGAAACATCCCAGGGGCATCATACTGGATCTGAGGAACAACGGCGGAGGGCTACTGAGCGCCGCCGATCTGGTGGTAAGCAATTTCGTGCCGAGAGGGACGGTAGTGGCGAAGGTCGAGAGCCGGTCGGAAACGACGGAAGAGCGGACCGACGGCGATCCGACGGTCGATCCTGCCACCAAAGTGGTCGTACTGGTGAACAAAGCTTCGGCCAGCGCTTCGGAAATCGTCGCCGGCGCGCTGCAGGATCTGGACCGCGCGACCATCGTCGGCACGCAGACTTTCGGCAAAGGCACGGTGCAGGAAGTGATCGGATTTAGGACCGGCGAGGCGCTGAAGATCACGATCGCTGAATGGCTTACGCCGAACGGCCGGAAACTGGAGGGCATCGGAGTAAAACCGGACGTCATCATCGACACCACGGACAGGGATGAGCAGCTCCAAAGGGCGCTGAACATTCTGAGGTAATGAAGGTAAGGAAGGTAAGGAAGGTAAGGAAGGTAAGGAAGGTAAGGAAGGTAGGTGCCTAGATTCCCTTTCGTCACCTCCCTTACCTCCCTTACGTCCATTACCTTCCTTACCTCTTATGAAGTTAATCCTCGCCTCCGCCAGTCCCCAGCGAAAAGTGCTTCTTGAAGCGCTCGGTTTGAAATTTGAAGTCATTCCGAGCGGGATCGAAGAGGATGATCATCCGGAACCGGATCCGGCAAACAGAGCCCGGGACTTAGCCTGGCTAAAGGCATCGGATATTTCAAAAAAGAATCCCGGTTCGATCGTAATCGGTTGCGACACTCTGGTCGTGGCCGATGACGGGACGCTGCTTGAGAAAGCGAAAACGGTTGATGCGGCGCGGCGGATGATCGAAAAACAAAGCGGCAGGACTTCCCTCGTTCATTCGGCGCTTTGCGTAATTGATTTAAAAGGAAAACTTCACGAAGGCATTTCAAGTTCAAAAGTCTTTTTCAAAAAATTATCGGATCAAGAGATCGACTGGTGGATCGGTACCGGGCAGTGGCGTGACCGCTCCGGTTCGTTCCAGATCGACGGCCTGGGCCAGCTGATGATCGAAAGAATCGAAGGGGATTATACGGGGATAGTGGGGTTGCCGGTTTATTTACTCGGTAAATTGTTAACAGAGGCGGGATATCCGCTTGGGAAAATTGACAATTGATACCACTTCGCGTTTAAAACGTTCTTAATCAGACGCGCTGGCGGTATGGAGTTCTTGGCTTGAGTAAACGCTACGCGGTACGAGATGATGCCGTTACGAATGACCGATTAGTTATGTTTTAAATGCAAAATGATATGAGAATTAATTATCAATTATCAATTTGCGTTTGTCCTACATATTCGAATAAAACTGCGTCTTTTTGTTCTCTGAGCGGTACTGCTCGCGTTTCAGCGCGCGAATGCGCTGCAACCGGCGGGTCAGTGTTTTTTTGTGCGTCCGGCGTTCACGGAGGAGCTTGATAAACCGGGCTTCCTGAACCTGTCTTTTGAACCGGCTCTGTAGCCGGTCATTCGATTCGTCGCCCTTTTTGATCGCGTAGACAGCCATACGTGAGCTGTAGGTTAAGGCAGAGGGAGTGCTTTGAGCAAGGAGAAATTCAGGGTTTAGGTAAGGAAGGTAAGGAAGGTAAGGAAGGTAAGGAAGGTAAGGAAGGTAGGTAGGTGCCTTGATTTCCTTTCGTCACCTGCTTTACTTCCCTTACGTCCCTTACCTTCCTTACTTTCTTAAAATATCCGGCCATGGCAGCAATGGTGATTCCTCCGGGTTTTCTTTTTTGGCGGCCAGCGCCTCGACGATGCGTTTCGCGAGTTGCACGTTTGTAACAAGCGGTATCCCGCGGTCGGTTGCGATGCGGCGGATAAAATAACCGTCGGTTTTTTCGGCGCAGGAGCTGTGTTTTGGAATATTGATGACAAAGTCGACTCTCCGGTTTTCCAGATATTCCTTTATATTCGGATTGCGCGGTTCGGAGATTTTATGTAGCAGCGCGCTCGGGATATTCCGGCCCATGAGGAACTCGTGCGTCCGGTGCGTTGCGAAGAACGCGAAACCCAGCTCGCGAAGGATTTCTATTGCGGGCAGCAGATCGATTTTATCCTCCAGCATGCCTATCGTTATGAGGATGTTCTTTCTCGGTTCATGGAAACCGATGGCCTTCAGTGCAAGCAGCAGGGCCTGTTCGAGATTCGAGCCGAAGCAGGCTACTTCCCCGGTGCTGGCCATCTCCACTCCCAGTCTGGGGTCCGCGCCCTTGAGCCGGGTAAAGCTGAATTGGGCGGCTTTCACGCCGACATGATCCAGGTCCAGTGTCTGGTACTTTACACCTTCGGGGGCCCTTTTCAGGAGCGCCTGGGTGGCGAGCTTGGCAAAATTTACGCCGGTTACTTTGCTCGCGAACGGGAAAGAGCGGCTGGCCCGGAGGTTGCATTCGATTACCTTCAGCCGGTTGTTTTTGGCGATGAACTGGATATTGAACGGCCCCGAGATGTTCAAAGCCTTCGAGATTTTTTTGGCTATGGTTTTCATTCGCCGGAACGTCTCAATATTGACCCGTTGGGGCGGCATCACCATGGTCGCGTCCCCCGAATGGACTCCGGCGTTTTCTATGTGTTCGCCGATGGCATAGAGCAGCAGATTTCCGTTCTGGGCCACTCCGTCAAAATCTATTTCCTTGGCGTCGGTCTCGAACTTGGAGATGACGACGGGAGCGTCCGAAGAAACGCTCGTGGCCGCTTCGATATATTCCCGCAGATCTTCCTCGGTCCAGACTACCGTCATAGCGGCGCCGGAGAGGACGTAGCTTGGCCGGACAATAACCGGATACCCGGCCGCCCGGGCAAATTGTTTGGCTGATACCAGGTCGGCAAACTCCTTCCATTTCGGCTGGTCGACGCCCAGCTCATCCAGGAGCTGGCCGAATTTATGCCGGTCTTCGGCCCGGTCTATATCCTTCGGATCGGTGCCGAGGATCGGGATGCCGGATTTGGCCAGTTTCAGCGCGAGCGAGTTGGGTATCTGGCCGCCCATGGAAACCACCACGCCTTCCGGGCGGAGAAGCCGTATAATGTCCGATACCCGTTCAAAAGTCAGTTCCTCGAAAAACAGCTGGTCACATTCGTCGTAATCGGTCGAGACCGTTTCCGGATTGCTGTTTATCATCGTCACTTCGAAACCCTGTTCCATCAGTTCCCTTACCGACTGTACGCAGCACCAGTCGAATTCCACCGAGGATCCGATGGAATAAGGTCCTCCGCCGAGGACTATCATGCGTGGTTTTTTTGCAATTGGCTTTTGGCTCCGGGCTGATTGCGAATCGCCAGTTACCTCACCCTCGAAGAAATTAACATCGTCCTCGCTCCCGAGGTAGGTCAAATAAAGATAATTCGTCAGGGCCGGAAATTCACCGGCCAGAGTATCGATTTGTTTGACATGGGGAATTATACCGAGCTCCAGGCGCTGTCTTAGGATGTCGTCCGTTTTTGAGTCGCGGATCGCCGCGATGCCGCGATCCGAGAAACCGGCTCTCTTGAGCCGCATAAGCAGACCCAAGTCCAGCGGTTTGGCCTTTGTCCGGAAAATTTCATGCCTCAATGTGGCGCAGGATCTGATCCGTTCCAGAAACCATCTGTCAATGCCGGTCAGAATCGATATTTCTTCGGTGGTCCATTCCGTCATCAATGCGTCGGCGATGGCGAAAATCCGGCGGGGACTCGCGTTCGACAGTTCCTTTTTCAATTCTTTTTTCGGAAACTTTACCGGCGGGGGATACAGTCCCTCGGCTCCGATATTCAGCATCCTGACAGCCTTTTGCAGGGCTTCTTCAAACGAACGGCCGAGCGCCATCACTTCCCCGACGGATTTCATCTCGGTTGAGATTTCCTGATTGACGAATGAAAACTTTTGCAGGTCCCACCGCGGTATTTTCACAGCTACGTAATCGAGCGCCGGTTCGAAATCGGCGCAGGTTATGCGGGTGATCGAGTTTTTTATTTCCGGCAGGTTGAAGCCCAGCGCCAGTTTCGCCGCGACGAAAGCCAGCGGATAGCCGGTCGCTTTGGATGCCAGCGCCGAGCTGCGGCTCAGTCGCGCGTTTACCTCTATGACACGACAGGTGCGGCTTCTGGGATGCAATGCATACTGGATGTTGCATTCACCCACGATTTTCAGATGCCGGATGACTTTTAGCGCCGTGGTTCTGAGTGACTGGTAGTCTTCGTTATCGAGCGTCTGGCTGGGAGCCACCACGATGGATTCGCCGGTGTGGATGCCCAGCGGATCCATGTTTTCCATATTGCAGACCGTTATGCAATTGTCACTTGAGTCCCGGACCACCTCATATTCGACCTCTTTCCAGCCGGTGAGGTCCTCCTCGATCAAAACCTGTGGGGATTCGACGAACGCGACTTTTAGTATTTCTTCCGCCCGTTCTTTGGTGACCGCCCGGCCGCTGCCTTTGCCGCCGAGCGCGAATGCCGCGCGGATCATCACCGGTAAGCCGATCTTGTCCACCGCTTCCAGTGCTTCGGCCATGCTCGAACACGCGAGAGAACGGGGCACGGGCACGCCGATCGCCGCAAGCTCCTGGTTGAAGAGCGCGCGGTCCTCGGTTTTTCGGATGGCGTCGACCGATGTGCCCAGAACCCGGATTCCGTATTTTTTGAATACTCCTGTTTCATCCAGCTTCACACCGCAATTCAGCGCCGTCTGGCCGCCGAAACCGAGGACTATGGCATCCGGTTTTTCGGCTTCTATCACCTGCTCCACGAATTCCGGCGTTACCGGCAGGAAATAAACGCGATCAGCCAGTCCCCAGCTGGTCTGGTTCGTGGCGATATTCGGATTTATCAGCACCACCCGCTTACCTTCTTCTTTGAACGCCTTGATAGCCTGGCTTCCGGAATAGTCAAATTCGCCGGCCTCGCCGATTTTCAACGCGCCGGAGCCGAGGAGGAGGATCGTTTTGATCGAATCTTTCGAAAAATTATCCCCCCCACCCATTTCGGGCGCAGGGGCGCCAAAGCTTTTTTGATCGGTCATGTCCGGACGATGGTAGCGGCTGTTTTGATGAAGATCAAATGTAAAGAAATGTATACAGATCACACGTTTCTTCTGTGATATACTGTAAAGATTTAAAAAACAAAAATGTACATCCAATTCATAAAGCTCAGGATTTATCCGGCGGCGATTATCTTTACTTCGATGATCGGGTCGGTGATGTCGCCGGTATATGCGGCCGAGAAACCGTATCAAAAGAAATTCGTCGTCACCGCTTATTATTCCCCGCTGCCGGAACAATGTTGCTACTACCGGGGCAGTTATGAGGAGGAGATCATGTTCAACGGCAAGGGGGTCAAAGGAGCCGACGGTACGCCGGTGTATCCCGGCATGGTAGCCGCGCCTCCGGCGTATTCCTTCGGTACGGTCATAGACCTGCCCGGCATCGGTGTCGGCACGGTACACGATCGCGGGTCGCGCATTATCGAGTGGGGCGACGACATCCATCGCATCGATGTCTGGATGGGTTACGGCGAAGAAGGGCTGGCCCGGGCTTTGGCCTTTGGCACCCGCCAGGTTACGGGGACGGTCTATCCGGCAGATTCGGAAAAAGCTCCCTCGGAAGGGATAATCCTGGACATTTTACCTTCAGGCACGGCATATCTTTCAGGCTTGCCAAAAACCGATTCAATGCAGCTGCTTACGATGGCAAAAAACGGGGAAATAAATTATTCCAGTCGTTTATTGCAGGAGACGCTGAAGGAAAACGGGTATTTTGAAGGTCCGACTACCGGGCAATTCGGTCCGGTGACGAAGGCGGCTCTGAAGAAATTTCTGTCCGATTACAGCCTGGGTGGAGACGGGAATGCGGTCAGCGAAGAGGCGGCGGCAACACTGATTTCCGCCTCGGGCATCAAGCCGAAAAATCTGCCCGATCTGGTGACCGGCATAGGCCCCGGTGCGCGGGGCGATCAGGTGCGGCAGGTCCAGAAGCTGCTCAGGTATCTGGGTTTTTATCGCGGCCGCACGGACGGCATCTACGATGAGGATCTGAAGTCCGCGGTTTTGGCTTTTCAGCTCCAGGCCGGAGTGATCGACAAATCGCTTTCAACCGGCGCCGGCCGTGTCGGCCCGGCTACGAAAGCGGCGATACTCAAACACTGGAAGGTCCGCCAGGCAGCCGTCAAATCCAGGCAGGCACTGATGCGTAACAAGATAATATCTGAAGAAAAAGCCCTGGTTCCGGCAAAGGTTCTATCCAAAGGCGACAAAGGCCCCGCGGTAAAGCTTCTCCAGCTCAAATTGAAGGGGATCGGGTATTTGACTGAATCCGAACCCACATCGAACTTTGGCGAAAAAACTTATCGGGCGGTTCTCGCTTATCAGCTGGACCGCAAGATCATCACCTCAAAAAACCAGCATGGCGCCGGCGTGTTCGGTCCGGCGACGCGAAAAGCATTGTTAAAGGACGCTGTGGAGGCGGAGGTGAAACAAATCAGAACTGAAGGCGCAAGGTCAGGAAAGTAAGGAAAGTAAGGAAAGTAAGGAAGGTGCCTCGCTTTCCTTTGTTTCGTTACCTTCCTTACCTCCCTTACCTCCCTTACCTCCCTTACCTCCCTTACCTCCCTTACCTTCCTTACCTCCCTTACCTAAAAATTATGTTAGAGTTGTCTGGTGCGTCGACTCATATACAGCGTCGTCATTTTGCAGGCATTGGTTTTGTTTGCGACCGCAAATACAGTTTACGCGGCTTCTCCTGGGATAACACGCTTGGAAGGTTTCCTCCTTATCTGGAAAAGCATCGATCGTCCTGCGGAAAAAACTTCAGAAAAGCCTTTCATTGACATTCAAATCAATGCCCCCGGGTTCTTGGAGGTCACATACGCGAAGGCTCGCGGGATAATAGATGACGAGGACCCGCGATTCTATCCGGCCGCGCCGCTTAAGCCACTGGATGCGTTGCTCTGGTTTTTCAGGACGCGGGGCGTGGAACCTTTGCTGGACCGGGGCAAGCGCGATCTTTCAAAATTGCCGGAAACAAAAAATATCAGCGCGCTGGCTGATTTCTACGGCATCAGTTTTGATCGGGAGGGGACATCGCTGAGCCGCGAAGAATTGCTTACATTAATGCGCGGATTGGATGCCAGATTGGAGGACGAAATTCACGAAGTAAGTCTTTATTCCGAAAAATTCCACGGCAAGGGCACTGCTTTCGGCGAAACTTTCGACATGAACGCGCTGACCGCCGCTCACCGGACTTTTCCGCACAACACGCTTGTGCGAGTGACAAATATCGAGAACGATAAGAGCGTCGTGGTGCGCATAAATGACCGCGGACCGTTCGTCCAGGGACGCGATATGGATATGAGCCTATTTTCTTTTACCCGGATCGCCGAGAGGTCTCTCGGGAAAATTAATGCGAGATTCGAACGTCTCGGCGACGCGAACCTCGTACTCAGGTGCAATGACGACCGGTTTCAGCGGCGGATTATAAAAGGAGTGATTTTGAATCCCGGCATTCCACACATGTTCCCAAAAAACAAGACGCTCAAAATATCTTCCATGACGCCGTTTGTCGTCCGGGACATTCTTTATCCGGACGGTTCCAGGCTGGGAAGCCAGAAATGGTTTGTAAAGGGTGCGGTCTTTGAATTTACGCCTTCGGTCGATGGTGAATACACTTTTTTGCTAGGAACAAAAACCGGGCGGGTACGGGAGATGAGGATGGAAGTGGTTGAGTGTGGCAATTAGGGAAACGATGATTAACTGCTTTTTTATTGTAACCCTGACGCAATTGTTAAATTGCTGACAGCAAATCCACGTGTCGCTTGCGAACAATTTAGCAATTTAATACCACTTCGCGTTTAAAACGTTCTTAATCAGACGCGCTGGCGGTATGGAGTTCTTGGCTTGAGTAAACGCTACGCGGTACGAGATGATGCCGTTACGAATGACCGATTAGTTATGTTTTAAATGCAAAATGGTATAACAATTTAGCAATTGAAAAAAACCACCCTGCATTTAGCAGGATGGTTTTATTGGCTTAACAAGGACGGCCTCTACTTTGTCTTCGCGTTTATTCTCTTGTTCAAGCGGTCCAGAGCTCTCTGCATGCTCTTCTTCTTCAGAGCGTTTTTGGTTCTTGTGATCTTTGCCTGCAAAGCATCGGCGCGCCTCTTAAGGGCTTTCACTATCGGCGAGACCTTGGTGGAAACCGCCGGCGTAACGGGAGTTACCGCAGGTGTCACTACTGTAGGAGTGGCAGTCGAAGCAGAACTGGTGCGCCGTCCTCCGCCTCCGCCTCCGCCTGTTCCCGTACTCGCCGCGGTTGTCGTGGCTACAGTTGCTTCGGCTTCAAAAGACCAGTCCGAGTTGTTGCCGCTGTCGGTGCAGTCCAGACAGACCTTGTCGGCCCCGGCGGTGTTGTTTGAATCTTTGAGGACGACGAGGTTCAGAGTGCGCCTGCCGGGAGCATGGAATTTCCATTGCTGCCCCGCTACCGACGACAGCAGCGAGAGATACCTGGTGCTGGGGCTGTTGCCGGACAGGTCCTGCACGCCGTTAACCGTATAAGTGTAACCCGGATAGAAGTACAGTATGTCCCCGGCGGTTACGTTTTTGGTCAGGCCAGAGAAAATCATGGATCCGGAAAGAGTTTTGTTTGTGCCGGTAAGAGTCAGCGTGCCGCCGCTGAGCGTCAAACTGCCGGCGGGTTTGACCGTGAGGTTGCCGGCGAGCGAGATATTGTTAGCTCCGAGAATTTTTGCCGTTGAATTGTCCGCGACGTAAATATTACCGGGGACGGTAAGCGGCTGCGCCACGGCGGTCCTGGTCAGATCGAATGTCCCGCCGCTTACAGTAAGGTTATTCACCAGAGTCAGTCCGGCGCCGGAGAGATATAGTTTTCTAGTCGTATCCGCTCCGGTCTGAATATTTGAGAGATTTACTATCAAGTTTCTGAAGGAAGTCGTGACGTTTGAAGAGTTGGTGAAGAATGCTTCAGAAGCGTTGTTTCCGGTAAAGACGATGGTGCCGGTAGCAGTGAAGTTGCTCGGCCTGGAACTCGAAACTTTTCTTAAGCTCAAGCTTCCGGAAATCGTAAGTTGTCCGTTGATGTTTTTTATCGTTCCGCCAGTCATGGTAATTCCGCCGCTACTGGAAAGCGTTCTGGATCCTCCGATCAGATAGCCGCTTCCGATCCGTATACCGCCGGCGCCGACCGATAGCGTTCCGGAACCTTGAACCAGAGACCCGGTAAAACTTTCGGAAAGCAGCAGGCCGCCAACGGAAACAGCGCTGCGGATATAAAGCGTTATCCCTCCCGAGCCCATGATCACGGCGGTATCACTTGCGCCCGGAACTGCCGGGCTGGTGGCGTGCGTGGCTTTCGGAACCGTGGACCAGTTTGCAGCCCGTGTCCAGATGGTCCCTGTGCCGGCTGCAGTGCCGTTGGTCACGCTACCGGTGCCGATGAAGTACAGGGTCGCCGCAAAAGTTTTTGTCGAGAGACTCCAAACAAACGCGCCTACAAGAAGAGGCAGCAAATATTTTACAAAATTACTCGCAATCGTACGTTCCATAACATGGAAAGGGGAAACAGGTAGAGAGTACGACTGGTCAAAAAAAACCAATCGGTACTTATAATTGATTAAAAGTGTATCCCACCTTCATAGAAAGAATTTATTGCATGTTTAATAAGAAAGGTATGTAGATGCAGATTGATCAAGAAGGTCAGAAAAGAAGAACTCCTCAAGAAACCGGGCGAAATGTAAAATGTAAAATGAAAAATGTACAATGATTTTTTGAAACTGATTGAAGTGCCGACGGTTCAAAACCTGTTCATTTTAAATTTTACATTGTACATTTTACATTTCCCTTACGTCTGTATTCCTAGCCCTTTTTCTGATATAATAATCAGATTATATCCGTATAGTATTCGCTACCAGTGATCGCTCTCCTCCGCATCCTCTTCTGGCCACTACTGCTCATCGCCATCGAGCTTACGTCTTTTGTTTTCAATCTGAATATCTGGAATACGGTTTGGAGATGGTTCCTCTCGAGTCCTCTGGAAAATACGGGGATTCTGCTGATTGGATATTTGCTGATCAAGTATTCGATTTATTGGATGCGGTTTACGTATGCGTTTTTGAAGGGAAAGTATCTGGTTT
>MFXU01000010.1 GCA_001788965.1 Candidatus Peribacteria bacterium RIFCSPHIGHO2_02_FULL_51_15
ATTAAGAACGTTTTAAACGCGAAGTGGTATGAGGTGGAAATAAGAGGGTTTGGATAATATAATTTTCTCCCGCAGTTTTGCTTTTGAGCCAAGGGAAGGAGGCACGGTAATTTCGGATTTTTACTAAAGACTTGGCTATACTTGTCACAGGCCGGGGTGGCGAAATGGTAGACGCGAGGGACTTAAAATCCCTTATCCGCAAAATGGATGTGCGGGTTCGATTCCCGCCCCCGGCACCAGTAGATACATGTACCAAAATATGTTATAATGTTATGTAATGGATTTAACTAACCGGAATAAACATCAATACCGCCTGGGTCTGGCCTTGGCCTTCGGGACGCTGCTTGTTACCGGAACATATAATTCGCTGGCCAAGGGGCTTACGCCTTTTCTTTCGCCGATGTCGCTTTTGGTGCTGAGCGAGGCGCTTACCGGGTTATTCGTTATTTTGACTTTCGGAATTGTGACGCTTATGAAGGCTTTCCTGGCACTGGACTGGAAATCGATCCGCATGTGCGTGATCATCGGACTCTTGAATTCGGCATTGGCGCCGCTGCTCTGGTTTACCGGACTCCAAAAGACTTCCGCCGTAAATGCGTCCATGCTCTCGTCCGTGGATATGATATGCATACTGATATTCGGTTGTTTCCTGCTCAAAGAAAAGATCAGCCGGATGCGGCTTATCGGCGCGGGTGTGGTGGTGTCGGGAATATTGGTCATAAAATTCGGCGCGCTAAACGAACCTGTCGCCGCGCACCTCGGCGATCTGTTCATCGTCTCCGGCGCGGCCGTCTTCGGCTTCGGCGCCGTGCTGTTCAAGAAATACCTGTCCCACGTGATGCCGGAGCTGGAGATACTGATCCGCTCGGTCGTCGGCGTCATCTCGGTCGTGTCCGTCAGTTTCTTCATGGGTTATTCATTCATTGAGGAAATCATCGTGTTTCCCTCTTCCAAGATTTTTCTCCTGCTTTCGTTCGCGTTTTTCTCGCGGTATCTGAATCTGACATTCTTCTACGAAGCGATAGAAAGGCTGCCGATAACAACTTTTTCATTGATAATGATCGCCGCCCCGCTGTCCGGCCTGCTTTCGGCCGTACTGATCCTGGGAGAAAGCGTCCGCTCTTATCAGATGATCGGCGCGGCGATCATCGTTTTCGGTTTGCTGCTTGAACAATTTTCAGTACATTCCATGGAAGCCCTTCACCACAGATGGTCGTTTATGCATCTGCCCTTCGGAAAAAGAAGGCATCCGGCGATACAGACTGTACGGATACTTTCGAAGGCGGGGGTTGGAGCGTAAAGCCAATACAGCAGCGGCTTTTCAAGCCGCGGCTTAATTGAATAAAAATCTTTCTGGGTCTCCGCGGCCGGGGACGGCCGCTGCTGATTTGAAGGAATTAGATCGGCAATACTTCAATTCCCGAGAACAAATTCTTTTCAGGCAATTCCTCGGGGTGCTGGCCGATTTTCAGGATTTCCCCTGATACCGGATCGATCTCTTCCGCAGTGACTATCAGCCGGCGCAGGGTGGTCCCGACGGGCGTGCAGGTCATCAGAGTGGCCAGGCGTTTATTCGTCGGCTGGTCGAGGACCGTTACGTTGTTTGGTGACACTTCTTTTTTGCCGGTTACGCGGTATGTGTGTTTGTCGCCATTAAAGTAGACCATGTAGGTATCGCCGGGTTCCAGATCTCCGAGCCTGGCGAATGAATCCTTGTATTTGCCGTCATCCCAGGGATAGTAAGAGCTGTGGGCCGTGACGAAGAAATTTCCGGCCTGGCCGGGGCGCGCCGAACCGGGATAATGGACGGCGCCGCCGCGCAGGGCGGTTTGGATGTCAGCCTCGAATTTTTTCCAGTCTTCCTTCATCAGGGCTTCCATGCCCGGCCGGACTATGGGGATGTTTTTACCGATTTTCGGGATGATGAGGCGGTTTTCAAAAGGCCCGGCCGCGGGCAGATACTGGACTTGGCTCCGGGCATCTGACCGGTTTGAGATGGTTCCGGAAATCCGTGGAGCGGCGCCTTCAAAACCCCCGATCATGTCTTTCAGCGCCTGTTCCGTTTTTATTTCCCCGCCGAGCGCCAGCTGGGCCTTGGCGATCTGCCAGAAACTCTGGTAATTGATGCCGACGAACAGAACGATAAAAATCCCGGCGAACGTTCCGCCAAAACGGACGGTGTCGACCAGGAACAACTTTGTCTTTGTCGGCGTTTTTTTCTTTTTGCCTGAGTCGCAGGCAAATACCGGTTTATTCATCCGCTTCCAAAAACTCCGGACCGAGCCGTGAAATCTTTTCGGCAGCGACCTGATGTTTTCTTTCGTAATTTTTACTTCCTGCTTTGCCTCTTCGACTGTTGAAGAAAACTGCCTTCGCCCTTCTTCCAGCGAATCCGACAAAACTTCTTTAACCGAGCTGTTGATTCTTTTCGCGACATCAGTCGTGTTCCAATTGATCAATTCCCCGTGAGCCCCAGGTTTTTCTTTTTTCGGTGTCGCTTGAGTATGAGGAACAGTCGGATCTTCCCGGGCCGGGAAAGGCTTTTTCCCCCCCGAAGCTTCTACCGCGAGGATTATTATATTGCCGAAAGCGTCATAGCGGGCTCCGCGCAAAGGAAAGGGGAGGGAAATAGTTGGTTATTATATCATAAAAACGGTGTTTTATTAAACCTAACTTCGCGATTAACAGAAAGTATTCTTGAGAAAATAATATTCAGGAGAGCGCCCTTCCATGGGCGCGGTGTCAAAAGATGCTTGATTTACCGGGTCTCCAACTCCATCACATCCCATTTGCCGCTTGCAGAAGACCAGGGATATTCTTCGGCGCCTTCAGCCAATTTGGCTCGAACAGGGTTGAGATGGATGTATTCAAGCGTCTTGCCCGAATTGTTAGGTAAATCCAGAAAAAATCTTGGTTGCCAGAGTTTTTTTATACCGATGCTTTTAACCAGAGCCGTCTTGTATGAATTCATTATTTTCGAAATTGAACCCGGAGCCGGAACGTTCAAGAGAAAGTGGCAATGGTCAGGCATTATTACAAAAGCGAACAGGAAAAAAGGGTATAATGACTGAACCCTATAAATACATTCAACAGCTTCGCGTGCAAAAGAAGGATCAGCGAAGAACTTATTTCGTTGAAAGGTGTTTGTAGTTACAAACATTGGGGCTTCATTTTGAACCGGATGTCTCTGGCTCATAATTTAATGGTAACTCATGGGACCGCAGCCGTGGAAGGCTGCGCTCATGGGACCGCAGCCGTGGAAGGCTGCGCTCATGGGACCGCAGCCGTGGAAGGCCGCGCTCATGGGACCGCAGCCGTGGAAGGCTGCGCTCCTGGAAGCAGACGGTGCGCACCTGGAAGATAAATATTCGGTCACCTAATAATTATCCCGCCGCCCACAACTTCCTCCCCCCGATAAAGAACCAGCGACTGGCCGGGAGTCGGGAGGGGTTGAGGTTCATCGAAAACGAAGACGGCTTTTTTGCCGGACAATTTGAGCTTGCCCGAAACCCTGTCCGAAAGCGACCTAAGCCGGCATTCGAATGGAACGGCGATATTTTCCTCCGGCTGCCAGGAAACGAAACGCATGCCGGTTATGGATGCCGATGCGGCGGTTTCCGTTCCTTTGGGGGCCACGATCAAGCGGTTGGCTTTCACGTCCTTGGCCACGATCTCGAGCGGGATTTTTTGCCCGCCGATCTTGAGTCCGCGCCTTTGGCCGATGGTGTAGAGCGCCAAGCCTTCATGCGTACCCAAAACTTTTCCGGAGCGGTCGGCTATCTTCCCGGGTTTCAGACTTTTTTTCAGATGGCGCCTCAGAAACGCATCAGGAGTTTTCTCGGGGAAAAAACACAAGTCCTGGCTCTGTAAATAATGGTCGGGCAGGGGAATGCCGAATACTTTTGCTATATCCATTACCGCACTCTTTTTCATAGTGCCGAGCGGAAAAAACGTTCTGGACAGGTGTTTCTGCCCGAGGCCGTGAAGGTAGTAACTTTGATCTTTGGTTGAATCGGTCGCTTGAAGCAGGAGAAATACTCTTTTGCCGTCCGGCAGAACTTTTTCCAGAACCCGGGCATAGTGACCGGTGGCTATTTTTTGACAACCGAGTTTGTCGGCCAGCTTGATGAGCCGATCGAACTTTATCCGGCGGTTGCAGCCGACGCAGGGATTTGGCGTCAGTCCTTTTTTATGAGCCTCGAGATATTCGTCGACTACAGTCCTTTTAAAGTCGTCAGTCAGATCGATGACATGGAGCGGGATATGGAGCTGTTTGGCGACGGCATTTGCCCTGTTTATATTCTGCGTCGTGCAGCATTTGGTAGGCAGCAATCTGGCCAGCGGCGCAGCTTCAGGATCGCTCCAGAGCGCGAACCGGACGCCGATGACTTCATGCCCCTGAGCGGCAAGCAGATGCGCCACAGCAGATGAGTCGACTCCGCCGGACATGGCGACCAGGACACGAATAATGGTCAGAGAAAAGGCTGTTTAATATTACACTAACACAATTGCTAAATTGTTAAATTGCTAAATTTGTAACCGCTCACTGAGTCTGAAATAAACTTGTGAGAAACAACCAGCAGCTCTTTGCGGAATAAATTCCGCTTTCTCGTGTTTAGTTAACCGCCGATTTAAATCGGCGGTTAACTAAGGGGAAAATAGCGAATTTATTCGCCCGATAATCCGCAGCGTCAGTGAGCAGTTACCTAAATTGTTAGCAGGGAAAACGCACGTTTCGCTTGCGAGCAATTTAGCCATTTAGCATTTAACCGGGGCACGATGCCCCGGCTGCGGGATTATTTTTCGAAAACGCGCTAAAATTTGTACGATGGAAAATATATTGAACAAAGTTCTCGAGGTTTTGGATGAGCTCCGGTCAATCAGAAAAAAAATGGAAGATCCGGAGATTTACAAAGACACGAGGGAATATTCCAGGCTGGCGCGGCGGCTGAAGCAAATAGAGCCGCTGGAAGCAAAAGAAGCCGAATACCTGAAACTGTTGGTTTCGATCGAAGACGAAAAAAAATTATCCGGCGATTCGGAGCTGAAAACCGTGGCAATAGAGGAAGCGCAAAAAGCCCGGGCCAGGATGCCGCAACTCTTGAACGAAATAAAAAGACTGCTTATTCCGCCGAACCCCGATGACCGGCGTTCCGTGATACTGGAGGTACGGGCCGGCACTGGCGGCGAGGAAGCCGCGCTGTTTGCCGCCGAGCAGCTGAAAATGTATATGAAGTATGCGGAAAGACGCGGTTTTAAAACCGAACTCCTGAGTACTTCGGAAGCCGACGCGGGAGGAGTGAAAGAGGCTTCGGCCAGGATCGAAGGGGCCGGCGCTTTCGGGGAATTGAAATGGGAATCGGGCGTACATCGTGTCCAGCGGATACCGGAAACGGAAGCCAAGGGACGGATCCACACATCCACGACAACCGTCGCCATACTTCCTGAAGCGGAAGAAGTGGATATTGAAGTGAAGCCTGAAGATTTAAAAATCGACACATATCGTTCGGGAGGTGCTGGGGGTCAACACGTAAATAAAACTGAAAGCGCTGTCCGGATCACCCATCTGCCGACCGGCGTGGTGGTCGCTTGCCAGTCGGAGCGGAGCCAGATAAAAAACCGCGCTCTGGCCATGAGCGTCCTAAGGAGCCGGCTTTATGCCGCGGAAAAGGAGCGACAGGAAAGGGAACGTACGGATTTGCGCTCGGGACAGGTCGGATCAGCTGACAGAAGCGAAAAGATCAGGACATACAATTTTCCCCAGGACCGGATAACCGATCACCGGATAAACAAAAATTTCTCAAATCTGCCGGGGATTATGCAGGGAAATTTGGGGGAGATTATCGGGGAGTTGAGGAATTGGGAGGAGGAGAGGCGGCTTCGGGATTAGGTAAGGTAAGTAAGGAAGGTAAGGAAAGTAAGGAAAGTAAGGAAAGTAAGGGAGGTGCCCCGTTCCCTTTGTTTCGTAACCTACCTTACCTTCCTTACCTCCCTTACTTTTATTTATTGTTTCCTCAGCTTATTCATCAGATCCACCCGTTTCTGTATCGACTCCATCGTCCCTATATCCGCCCTGAATCTGACGGGTCCGTTGATCTGCTCGCACACACTCTGCGCCGCCTGCTCGGCTTCTTCGATGGTATCGCCGATGCCGACGACTCCGATGGAGCGTGAGCCGCCGAGCAGCGTATTCCCGTTTTCATCCATAGTGATGTCGCCGAAGTAAATCCTGACGTTTTCCGGATATTTCTCGGGCAGATAAACTTTCTGGCCTTTTTCTTTTTTACCCTCAGGGTAACTCTTAGGCGTAATGTATTTGCAAACCGTGGCTTTGTTCGCGAACTTCACCATGTCGGCGGTCAGCCTCCCTTCCAGGATCGCCAGACAAATCTCGGTGAAATCAGACTCCAGTATCGGCAGCACATTGAGCGCTTCCGGATCGCCGAATCTGGCATTGTATTCGATTATCTTCACTCCGTCAGCCGTCGCCATGAAACCTCCGTAAAGTATGCCTTTGTATATCTCGTTCTCCTCTTTTTTCAGCGCCTCGGCGACCTTTTTGTTGCATTCGCTGGCGGTTTTCAGATCTTCCGGCATGATGAACGGCAGACCGTGATTCGAGTCGCTGTAGGTGCCCATTCCTCCAGTGTTTGGACCCGAATCATCTTTGAAGGCGCGCTTGTGGTCCTGCACCGCCGGCATGTCGACGGTCTGGTCGCCTTGGACAAATGACATCAGGCTGAATTCGACCCCCATCAGCTTTTCTTCGATCACGACTACGCCGCATTGTTCGATGCATTCCATCGCGTATTTGGCGCCGACATCTATGGTTGTCAGGTGTTCGCCGCTGACTTTCACGCCTTTGCCGCCCTTGAGCGCGTCGTATTTGACCACGTAATGACCGTGCAAATGTTCTTCGATGTACTTGTGTATTTCGATCTCCAGTTTCCGTTTCTCGCTTATGGAAGTGAAGCTGAATACGCGGAATGCCGGCCCGGCATTGATGCCGTATTTTTTCATCAATTCCCGGGCATAGCTTTTCGACGACTCTATCCTCGCCAGATTCCTTTTCGGCGCAACGGTCGGGATGCCGCTACCTTCCAGCCGGTCACTGAGCCCCGCGCCGATAGGATCATCCGGCGCGACAATGGCGAAATCCACTTTCGCGTTGCGGCCGATCTCGACGATTTTGTAGAGACCGGCCAGGTCGGCCTGGTGCACCTCGGCGGCCAGCTTCGCCATGCCGGGATCTTTACCGGTACAGACGGCGATGATTTCGGGATTTTTCGGACTGCGTTTCAGGGCTTCGGCAATCGCATGACCGCGGGCGGAATTAGAAACAAGGAGGACTTTCATGGGAGGGTGAGTTAGGTCTTCATTGTACCTTGAAAGGTAAGGAACGTAAGGGAGGTAAGGGAGGTAAGGGAGGTAAGGAAAGTAAAGAAAGTAAAGAAAGTAAAGAAAGTACGGGAGGTAAGAAAGGTGCTCAAATGTTGTTTTTTTTGTCACCTTCCTTACCTTCCTTACCTTCCTTACGTTCCTTACGTTCCTTACCTCCCTTACCTAAACCAATGACATCATCTTAAACTGATCCGGGTTTTCCTCCTTCGCGGTTTCCTGATCGAATGCTTCCCTGGTGGCGTTTCGACCGCAGCCCAGATCCTTCAGTAATCTAGGCGTGATCTCCGGAGTCGGATATTTACCGGTGAAACAGCCTTCGCTGAATTGTCTGATTTTCGGATTCCCGTACCGGACGGAGTTCCTGAGATTTTCGATGGTGTTGTAAAAAAGCGCGTCGGCGCCGATGAGTTTCCGAATCTCTTCGATCGAGTGGTTCGAAGCGATCAGCTCGGCGGTCGTCGGCAGATCTATACCGTAAGGATCCGGCCCGATAATCGGCGGAGACGAGGAAGCGAAATAAACTTTCCGGGCACCCGCTTTTCGCGCCATTTCCACGATCTTGCGGCTGGTATTGCCGCGGACGATGGAGTCGTCCACCAGCAGCACGTTTTTGCCCTTGAATTCCAGCTCGATGGGGTGAAGCTTGAAGTTCAGGCTGCGCTTCCGGAGCTCCTGGCCCGGCATGATGAATGTCCGGCCGATGTAGCGGTTTTTGACGAAGGCTTCGCGGTAGCGGATCTTCAACTTATCGGCGAGCCCCGCGGCGGCCGGGCGGCCGGTGTCGGGGATCGGAATTATCGAATCGATCTTGAGGCCCGAGGCTTTGATCTGTTTGGCCAAAGCCTCACCCATACGGACTCGGGCTTTGTAGACGTTCACGCCGTCGATGGTCGAGTCCGGAGCGGACAGATATACCCATTCAAAAATACACGGACTCAAATGACCGTGCCGGATCTGGCGGGAATGCAGGCGGTTCTGGCGGTCAATGAATACGACTTCGCCGGGATGGATGTCGCGGACGAATTCGTATTCCAGCGCGTGAAAAGCGGTGTTCTCCGATGCGATCATATATTCGTATTTCATCCCAAATCTGCGCCGGCCGAGCTGCAGCGGACGGATGCCGTAAGGATCGCGAAAACCGACTATCCCGTGCGCGCCGATAAGCGCGACGGCCGAATACGCGCCTTTGCATCTGCGAAAGACCATTTTCACCGCGCGGAAGATATGCTCGGGCGTCAGACGGCTCGGTTTTTGCTTGCGCAGAGCGAGCGAGAAAACATTGAGCAGAACCTCCGAGTCGGAGGTCGTGTTCAGATGACGGAAATCCTGGGACCGGATTTCTTTCGCCAGCTGGGTGGAATTCGTCAGGTTGCCGTTATGCGCCAGCGCCATGCCGAAAGGGGAATTTACGAAGAAAGGCTGGGCTTCGAATTCGCTCGAGCAGCCGGCGGTCGGGTATCGCACATGGCCGATGCCCATGGGGCCCTTGAGCCTGGCCAGTGAATTGGAGTGAAAGACCTCGCTGACCATGCCGACCGATTTCTTCAGATGGAACTGGTTGTCGTAAGTCACGATGCCGGCGGCGTCCTGCCCGCGGTGCTGGAGCACGATCAGTCCGTCATACAAGTCCTGTATGACGTCCCTGAAGCCGGAAACGGCGATCACTCCGCACATAGGAAGAATGTAGAATGTAGAATGTAGAATGTAGAATTAAAAAAACCGCAAACCGGCCCCGCTCCTTTTGGAGAAAAGCGAACACTAAAGACGCCATCAAGTACCATGGGGAGATTGTAACAGAAACAAGCAGGCAGAAAAGTGAGAAAAGAAAGAAAAGGCGGATCAACAATAGCTCTTCTTTTTAGGCCATATTTATGCTACAATAATAGGATTTTGAGAAAAAAAATATCCACCAATTCAAACGGCCGGAAGGATTTATATACGCGAACACGCGCGCGCATACGAACGCGTATATATAAATATGCCCGCAAGAACGCGCAGGCTTCAAGAATAAAAATAATCCCGCCGGTTTCTCTCGCGGCGGTTCTGGTCTTGTTCATCGCCGTCGGGGTGACGCTCCTGAGCGCGCAGGAAATTTCCGGCGACAGCGCCAGCGGGTCAGTTATCTCAAATAACTCGGGGTCGGATATTGAAGCTCGAAACATATCGGGTTCAATCTTAAATCCGCAGACGGGACAAACTGAAGGTGCCGAGGGGACCGAAGGGACCGACCCGGCTCCGCCCGAAGGCTTCGCCGAGGCGAGCGTGGCCGGGGTGACCTCGAACCAGTCACTTCGTTCCGGTTCAGGACGGGCCGGGGTAGAAAACGAAAATATTCCGGTAGCCTCGCTTTCAATCAATTCTTCAGTAGGAACAATATCCGGTTCGTTTTTAAACGAGAGCGGATCGGGTTCAATCGCTGAATCGCAAGCCGCAAGCGGTGATTTGATTTCATCTCTGTCAATAAGTTCTTCGGCCAAGGCTTATTCCGGTGCGATTTTAAGCAGTGATTCTCCGGTTTCTTCGGACTCCTCGGTTTCTTCGGTTTCCTCCGTTCCACTCGTGACTCAGCTTCAATCAGGCGTGTTGCCCTCCGCCACCCATCCGACTTTCTGGATTTCCAGTAATGCCGCCGCTTCATCCGAAGAACTTTTTGACCGGTTAAATATCGAAGCAAAAAATTCCCCCCTTCGCCCCGGTGCGACCGGGGCTACGGAGGGGCAGGCAGGTGAAGAATTAAGTGTGACTAAAACCGTTTCGGAAAGCGGGACCGGCTACCTGGTGACTCTGGACTTCGGCAAAAGCGTCAAGCCGATGAATGTCGAACTGACCCTACGACTCTCGGAGCAGGTTCATGGACTTGGACGCGTGGCCGATATGATCACCGGACCGGATGAAACCGTGGTGTGGCAGGGGACTGTCGAGATCGGTCGATTGATAATGAATACCGACAAGGCGACTTACCGGCGCGGTGACACAGCCGAAGTATCGCTGACGCTGCTGGATGAAGCCGGAAGCGCTTTGTGCGGCAGCGATATCGAAGCCTTGCTTTACAGCCCGGATGGCACGCTGACCGAGCGATATTCAACTTCGGACGGAACGCTTGAAACGCGAAACTGCCTGAACCGCACGGTCGGCATCGAGCCGGATTACGAGTTTAAGGTGAAGCTGGCGCAGGAGGGGATGTATGAGCTGGTCGTGACGGAAGGTAAGGAAGGTAAGGTAGGTAAGGAAGGTAAGGAAGGTAAGGTAGGTAAGGAAGGTAAGGAAAGTAAGGAAGGTAAGGTAGGTGATTCCGATATTGCGAAAACCGCACTAAAGATCCAGGTTGTATCGAACGCTGAACCTTTTTCGATAACACGGAAGTCCATAACCCGTACGCTGGGGAAAGATGAAACGATGGAGCTGGATGTTTACGCCAATGAAACCGTTGTCGGAAAAATATCCGAGATTGTTCCGGGAGATGTGACCATTAGCGAGGTCTCAGTGGGAGGGTCAATCGAGCGGTCGGGAGACGACCAGAAAATCACCTGGGAAAAGATGCTTCAGGCGGGAACATCAACCACGGTCAGTTATTCGTTCAAAGTCGATTCGGACCCGGCTTCGTCTGCGGACTTCGCCGAGGTGAGGGAAACGATGATCAAGACGTTTGGGCCGGCGGAAATTGAAGGGACCGAAGACACCGGGGGGACCGAGGGGACCGACGTAAGCAAGGATAACCTGAACACATCGGCAACCTCGGTAACCTCGGTTTCATCGGGTTCTTCTCTTTCAATCAATTCTTCGGTTGGAATGATGTCCGGTTCAATTTTAAACGGGAGCGGTTCTTCTTTGCCTTCTTTGTTCTCTGAAACAGGGATGACGAATTCCTCAGACGAAGCCGCGCAGGATCCCTTGAATCCGCAGCCGGGACATAGTGTCCCGGTGGACGAGAATGAGATAGAAACAGCAAGCGGAGTGGATTCGCTTTCGATAAGTTCATCCGTTGGCACAATCTCCGGTGCAATTTTGGATATTGATTCCACGGAATCACCGGGACGCGGCGTCCCGGCTGCGGGAAGTGAAAGTGAAACAGGGGAGGCCGACCCGGCTTCGCAAAGCTCCGCCGAGGCGAGTGTCCCGGCTGTGTCCCCAACCCCAACCCCAACCCAAACCCAAACCGGGTCGGTAAGTTTCCTGCCCACCGCCTCAACCCCTAACCCCTTCTCCCTCCTTCGTCAGGAGAAGGGGGATGTTTATGTTTTGTTTAATTCTCGAAGCAGAGCTCCCCTCTACCGAGCGGAGCGAGGGAGAGGGGTCGGGGGTGAGGCGGATACAGGCTTCCTCTCCCGCCTCCTCTCCTGGCTCTCCCCCCGCGCCACTGCTCAGGTTCCCGTAATCAGCTGGAGCGAAAGACACGGTTTCGAGATCGTCCGGGCATCTCCGGCCACGGAGAACGATACGGTCGGATTCGAGCGCGGTGCTTTGACACTCGATCGGAGGCAAACAGGCGTCATCCCGCTCACCGAGGGGGCGAAGTTCACTTTGTTCGAGGGACAGCTGAGCAGATCCGATCTGATCGACGACGCCGGCCATCTGAAAGAAAACGAGGCCGCCAAGGCTATCATAACGGCGACGACATCGACCGAAGACATCAAAGGGATCGTAATGAGAGAACTGGTCGCCCGGCAGAATGAAGCGATAGGCCGGATGATCTCGGAGGATTCCGCCGCTATGAACACGGTGAAAGCCGTCATCGAGGATATTTCAACCAGGAGGCAGACCGAGCAGGTAGCCGATAAAGTTTCCGAGGCCGTTGGCGGCGACGCTATCGTTCAAACGAAGATCGCTCTGGCGGCGGAGGAAAATCTCCGGCCGGTGGTGGACGAAATCGTAACCGAAAAAATGGCGGATGAAATCATAGACTCCGCGGTGAAGGGAAAGACAGATTTGATACCTGCCATCGTCGGAGCCACCGATGCGACGGTGCTGGATGTGGCCGGCAAGGCCGTGGAGCAGGGAGTCGTGGGTAATGAGAATGAAATAGCGGATGCGGTTTTGGAGGCGACCGGGAAAGCTATGAGCGATGAGCGGAGAGCTATGAGCGATAATTCTTCTCAAAGCTCAAAGCTCAAAGCTCAAAGCCCTCTGATTCAAGTAAAGCTTAGAACCAAGGACGGAAAAACAATTGCCCCCAATTTCCATTTCGAACAAGGCTCGGTCGTGCTGGTCGTCGAACCCGAGCGCGAGTTCACGCCGGGGATGTACGAGGTCGAGGTAACTATCACGAATCCGCTTACAGCCCAAACCCAAACCCTAACCCAGGACTTCACCTGGGGAGTTCTGGCCATGAATACCAATCAGGACCGGTATGAGGCGGGGGATACGGCGGAGGTGGCGATAGGGGTGCTGGATGATATGGGAGGGATAGTGTGTGATGCGGAGCTGAAATTGGAAATAGGTAAGGAAGGTAAGGAAAGTAAGGGAGGTCAGGAAGGTGAGACAGAAATCTTGACACTTTCAACAAGCGACAATTCCATCAAAACCACCGGAACCTGCGGGACGAAGGATTCGATGAATGTAACGCCTGACTACGAAGCGTTTTTCAAAGTCAGCGAAGCGGGAACGTACGTTTTGAAATTAACCGCGGAGACTGAGAATGGGACGAAGGAAATGACGCAGCGGGTAAGTGTCGATTCAGCGACAATGGCCGTCAACGTCACGATGATCCCGCCGGTCACGGCGCTGCAGGTAGAAAACAATCAGAAGAAGAACGGCGAGAATGCCGACGAGCGTGCCGGCGATGTTGATGAGCGTGAGCGCCTCAGTGAAGTTCATGATGGAAAAGTGGGATCAAGTGCCGACTCAATAGCAACAGCAGCGACAGACAGGAAGATACCGGAAAATGACCGGAACATCAATAAAACAGGTTCCTTCCATGACAAGAACGCACCCATGAGGAGCACCGCCGCGAACTCGGTGCAAAGCGACGAAGCCACTTTGAGGCAGGATGACAGCCGGAAAACGTCGAATGATGTCACAGGTGTACAACCTACCACCCTGCAAAATACGCTGTCAAGATCTCCGGTTATTATCAGCCGCAAAGCCGCTACCCGGCTCTACCCGGTCGGCTGGTCGCCGATGGAGATTACGGTGAGGTTCAACGAGGACTTCAAGGGGACAATCACCGACACGGTCCCCGGATCTTTTGAAATCAGCGATGTGGCTGTAGAGACGCCCGGTGCGGGCGTCTCATCCAACGTTTCCACATCAACTGAGACGCCCTCGGGCGAGAAAACCATCAGCTGGAAAGGTTCCTGGAAAGCCGGCGAAACAGCGACTTTCTCATATCTGTACGACGCGCCGGATGTCAGCCCGGATTTCTTTACCGTCGGACCATTGAGGCTACAATCAACATTCTCCGTCTCCAAAGTTCCCTCAGTGATGGCTGCCGTTCCTGCCACGCCTGTTCGCGAAGTAGAGAAGGGCGAACGAGAAGGAGAAAAGGGCGAGAGTCAGATAGATGAGCATCAGGACAATATCATTGGTAGTCATGGGACCGATTTGGAAATGATCAGGACCAATATAAGACACGATACCGCGGAAAGCAAACCAAACGCCGCGATAAATGGATGGGATGTATCCAGAAAAGAAGGCAGCACCATGGTTGCGAGCGATACAGAGACGAAATCTGAGCAAATATCCGCTACTCTTCGCCATTGGGCGTCATTGAGCCGGAGCATGGCAGGAAGCGTCCAATTCATTGGACAGCACCTTACCACCTCCCTCCTCCCCCATGCAATCGCGTTCGAGATCCCCAAGCATGAGACAGTCTGGCGCGAAGCGCGCCTTGCCGGCCGCAGCTTCACCGAGGCCCGCGTCTGGCAACTCGCCAACGACGCCGCCGACCTCTCGCTCACCCTCTGGGCCAAGAAGCGCAAGATCACGATCAGTAATGCGAACGTGGATGAGAATCTGACAGACTTCCCGCTCTCGGTGAAGATCACGGCGGACGCTGACATTGGGACATTGGCGAGGAGCGACGGCTACGACATCCGGTTTGCCTCAACGACGGGAGCGCTCCTCAAGTATGAGCGGGAGGAATATCACGTTTCAAGCGGCTCCGGCTCCGGCGTCTTCTGGGTGAAGATTCCGAAAATCTCGGGCACGACCGATACCGAGTTCTACATTTACTACGGCCGCAAAGATGCCGGGGACGGGAGCTCTGCGAGCAGCGTGTGGGACAGCAATTTCAAAGGCGTGTGGCACTTGAATCAAACGTCCACGGGAGCTTTGAGCGCTGCGGATTCCACGAGCAATGCGAATAATGGAGGCGTGAGCGGGGCGACGAATGCGACGGGGAAGGTGGATGGAGCGGGGAGTTTTGATGGAAGTAGCAATTATATTGGTCTAGCTGATACTACTTCATTAAAGCCGGCTTTGCTTACCATTTCTGCGTGGACCAAACCATCGTCCACTACTGGCTATCAAAACATTTTCGACCGAGAAACGGCGGCGCCATACAAAGGATTTGAATTGGCAATGTACAATGGTGTGTGGATCTGGGAAACAAATGGTAGTGATATTGTTTTTAATGCTGGCCCTTCTACTTTAGGATTCAATTTACTAACAGTTGCCTATGACGGCACGAATGCGAATCTGTATTACAACGGAGTATTGGATAAATCACAGGCTCAAAGTGCG
>MFXU01000011.1:0-6586 GCA_001788965.1 Candidatus Peribacteria bacterium RIFCSPHIGHO2_02_FULL_51_15
ACTTAAATATTCCTATAATCCATCCTTTTATTTCTATAATTGACATAATACGTATTGATTTTCTAATCATAATATGAGATAATAGTAAGAAAACTGAATGGCTTGAATTAATTTTCAATTATCAATTATCAATCCTCAATCCTTAAGTGCCGCTTAGTCCAACCGATCTGAAGGCCGCGACGGATGCGATAAACAAGGCAGAAAGACTGCTGATCGTCCCGCATGCCAATGTCGACCCGGATGGGCTCTCCAGCGCTCTGGCATGTTATTCGGTTTTCCGGGAACTGGGTAAAGACTGCACCGTAATATGCCCCGAGACGCCGCCGGAAAATCTCGATTTTTTGCCGTCTTTTGAGAAGCTTTCTACAAACCTGAGCTCGGAACAGGAATTCATCATTACTCTGGATCTGGCGAATGGAGTCGAAGTCGACAAGCTCCGGTACACGGTCGAAGACCACAAGGTCAATATCGTGGTAGTCCCGAAAAAAGGACGCCTGACCGCGAAAAACGTGACGCTGCTCGAAAGCGGGCTGAATTACGATTTGATCGTAGTCCTGGACAGCGCGGAACTGACGCTTCTCGGCCAGATGTACACCGAAAATATCGATCTGTTCTCGTCTATTCCGGTTTTGAATGTCGATCATCACGTAAGCAACACGCGTTACGGGCAGCTGCAGCTGATCGATCCGACCGCCGCCAGCGCGACGGAAGTGTTATACAGCTGGTTTACGGCCGAGCCGAAATGGAAGGATTGCATCAATCCGGATGTCGCGACGCTGCTCCTCACGGGCCTGATCACGGATACCCGCAGTTTTCAGAATCCGAACACCACACCGAAGTCGCTCGAGGTCGCCGCGAACCTGCTGGACCTGGGTGCGAGGCAGCAGGAGATCATCCAGCATATTTACAAGACCAAACCGCTTTCGACTCTCCGCATCTGGGGCCGGGCATTAAACCGCATCCAGATCGACCCCGAAAGCCGCATCGTATGGTCATGGATCGGCCGCGAAGACTTGGGGGAAATGGGAGCGAAATCACAGGAAACACACGGCCTTTTAGACGAGCTTATTTCCACCGTTCCGGATGCCGATCTGCATATCATGTTCACCGAGGTCGAGGAAGGCGGCATGAAAGCCAGTCTAAGGAGTTCCGTGGCAATCGATGCAAACGTCGCCGCCGGCAAGCTGTTCGGCGGCGGGGGACACAGCCGGGCATCCGGTTTCAGGGTGAAAAATTACGGCAATTTCCAATTGCAGGTCATCGAATGCATCAAGCAATTGAAAGACGAGCTTACCCGCCAGCGGAATATCGCCGATGCGGCATTGCTTCCGCCTGTGACTCCGGTCCAGAAACCTGTCCCGCAGATGAAGCCCGCTAAAAAAGAGGAAGCCAAAAAGCCAGAAAAGACGAAGGGGGTGGATATCGTGCAGACTCTCGGATCGGCCAACGGAAATCAATGACCAAACCCCAATACCCAATGACCAAGTAATGACCAATTTTCAAATGACAAAAACGTTTTAGTCATTTAATCCATTTGGGATCAATACCAAATTGTGTGGGTTTTTGTTTTGACTGAGAAAAAAAGTTCAGGCTCTCCCCGGCTCATGACTAGACTCAGGGTGTTGTAGAGACGCCCCGGCGGGGCGTCTCTACTCGTCGTCCGAAATTTTGTTTAAATAACTATCTCAACATAAATTTGGTATTGATTCTCCATTTGAAAATTAATTGGTCACTTTAAGATTTGATCATTGGTCATTTTTCTCAGGGGCGTTATGTGGTAGTTTAATCGCATGCGTCTGGTTCAGGTTGCAAAAATCTTGGGCATCGGCGGTCAGGAGCTTCGAAAAGAGCTTCTGGAGGTCGACTTTGGCGTCCGGCCTACCGATCGCGAAGTGGCCGATAACCTGGCGATGGGTATCATCCGGTTTGTAGCCCGCAAGAGAAATATAAAGATAGACCTGGAAAACATCGAAGGTTTGAAGGGCGAAAAACCGGATACCGGTGCGGTCGAGGAGGACAAAGAAGCGGAGGCGGAGCCGGCTGACGCAACATCGGAGACGGAAAAAAAATCCAAACCGGAAAACCTGAACGTCCTGCGAAAACTGACGCTTGAGAATGTCCCGAAGGAGGCGATTGACCGGCAGAAGGAAGCGCTCAAGAAGCAAAAACCGAAGACAAGAGAAGAGATGGAACAGCAAAGAGTGGAAAGCAAGATTCTCCAGAAGATAGAAAAAAAATCGCTGTCCGGAAATCAGGAACAGATAAAAACAAAAACCGGCGTAATCGCGTTGCCTCCGCAGATTTCCGTAAAAGAATTTGCGGAGAAATCGGGCATCCAGGTGCCGAAGGTCATATCGGCATTGATGAAAAACGGCGTACTTGCGACGATAAACCAGCAGATCGATTTTGAAACCGCGACGATCGTGGCGATGGAGCTGGGTGTGGCCGTCCAGCGCGAAGCGGGAGCCGTATCGGTCGAGGCGCTGCTTAGAAACGACCTTAAGGAACTGACCATTGAAGACGACCCGTCACATCTATTGCCCCGCGCGCCGATCGTTACGGTGATGGGACATGTCGACCACGGAAAAACCGCGATACTGGACGCCATCCGCCAGACCAACGTGGTGGCGGGCGAAGCGGGCGGGATCACGCAGCACATCGGTGCGTATCAGGTGGTCCACGAGGGCAAGCCGGTGACATTCATCGATACTCCGGGGCATGAGGCGTTTACGGCCATGCGGGCGCGTGGAGCGCAGCTTACGGATATCGCGATACTGGTCGTATCGGCCGAGGAAGGGGTGAAGCCGACGACTATCGAGGCGATAAACCACGCCAAAGATGCCGATGTTCCCATACTGGTGGCGCTCAATAAGATCGACCGGCCGAATGCCGACCTCGAACGGGTGAAGGGCGAACTCGCCGGCCAGGGACTGCAACCCGAGGACTGGGGCGGCAAGGTGCCGATGATTCCCTGTTCCGCGCATACCAAAGCCGGCATTCCGGAATTGGTTGAACATATTCTCCTGATGGCGGAGATGGAGGAGCTGAAAGCCAATCCCGGCCGGCCGGCCATAGCCACGGTTATCGAAAGCCATCTGGACAGGACGAAAGGCCCTCTGGCCACGATCATCGTGAATACCGGCACGTTGCATCACGGCGATCTCATCGGATGCGGCGGATCTTCCGGAAAAGTAAAGGCCATCATGGACTCCGACGGGAAACGGATACCGGATATCGGGCCTTCCGGCCCCGGCGTCATCTCCGGATTCGATGCGCTGCCAGGAGTCGGCGACATTCTCCAGGTTTTCGCTTCCGAAAAAGCTCTCCGTAATTATCTGGAAGCTTTCAAGACGGCCAGGGGAATGCGCGGCAAGCAGACTTTTGCCGATCTCGTGAGCCGGCTCACCGAAGGCAAGCTTTCGCAGCTCAAAATAATACTGAAAACCGATGCACAGGGGTCACTGGAATCCATCCAGGAGGCGCTCAAAAAACTTATTACCGACCAGGTCCAGCCAAAAGTCATCCATGCGGCCATCGGCGACATTACCGAAAGCGACGTGATGATGGCTTCCGCGGGGGGTGCGATAGTCGTTGGTTTCAACGTCGATTCACCGGGACCAGTGATGAAGACGGCTGACCGCGAGGGGGTGAAGATCAAACATTATGACATTATTTACAAACTGCTTGAGGATCTGGAAATGCTGCTCAAAGGGCTCGTTGAGCCGGTTGAAGAAGAGAAGGTGACGGGACACCTGGAGATCCGGGGCGTTTTCTTCACCAAGGGCGGCGAGCAGATCGTGGGAGGCAAAGTGACCGACGGCTCCATGAAGCGGACTCCGTTCCGTCTGATGCGCGGCGGAGCGCTGGCCGGCACCGGCCGCATTACGTCGCTCAAGCATGTTGAAAAAGACATCAAAGAAGCGAAAGAGGGGATGGAATGCGGGATGCGGGTAACGACCTCGGCTCCGATAATGGCGGGAGACGTGATCGAGGGATATACGAAGGAATTCAAGACGGCTTGAAAAGAAGGTAAGGAAGGTAAGGAAGGTAAGGTAGGTAAGGTAGGTAAGGTAGGTGACAAAAACTTTTTACCTTCCTTACATTCCTGACCTGCCTTACCTTCCTTACTTTCATGTTAATTTGTCCCGCGCAATCATAAAATCCCTCAGCGCCTCCCGCTCTTCGCTGGTCCTGCGCTGTCCGAAGGTATTCAAGGCCAGGGTGCGTTTTTCCGGAGACAAACCGGAGAGAATCTTCATCAAAGGTGCGCCGGGATCGCCCGCCACTGCGCCGATCTGGGCCATGGATGGATTTTGCTGCGAGAGCAGAGCTTTCATATCCGGCCACCGGTTTTGCGCGATGTCCTGCAACGCTTCGAAAGCCTTCACTCCCGTGTTTCCTCTGAATGATTTGTTCATCAGGGCGAAGGAGTCTTTGTTAAATACCGTCGATAACCGCTCGATGCTTTTATCGAATCTGCCGGCAAGCAGGTTCGGATTGGCGCAGTAAGCGGACAAGCCCGCCCATGCGGCGATAGGCCAGGTGAATGGTTTCCCTGCGAGGAGGCAATAGCCCGCGCCGATGCCGGAGATGAGCGCGCCAGTGATGCCAAAGAAAACGCGAACTCCGAAATAGTTCGGCTGAAGAACACCCTGGATGACGTCTGTTTGCCACCGATGCAATTGGGTGAGCTGCGGATTGACGCTCTCGATCTGCACGATACCGGCTTCCACGGCGTCGAGTATCGGCTTGATTTCGGGATGAAGAGCCATTGTCGGACTTTCACGAATTTTTTTTATTATATCTCGGGCTTTGGCCACTTTATCAAAGTTCGGGATCAGGGAAGCGCCGCGCTGGTCATAAAAAGTGTTTTTGAGACCGCCTCGCTGGCCGATGAATTCCTTAGGGTTTTGATCCAGGCCGGTCACGATCTTTTTCAGGTCATCCGCGATCGGAGCGAGCATCGGCCGGTCATGCAGCTGGTCGATCCTGGCCTCCAGTGACGACAAAACCGGTTGGTTCGGTTGTAATCCGAGACTGGCGCGCATAGCTTTCCCGACATTTCCATGCGCGGTTTCCCCTCTGATCTGCATCGCCCGCCCATACAATTCACTCAGCTCTTCCATCGACCTTTGCACTATCGGCCAGCCGTTTGGCATATCGAGGGCCATCCTCCACCGCCCCAGCGCCGCTCTGGCTTTGGCCGAAATTTCCTCATATTCCCGATTCTCAGGCGGTATGAATTTGTCCATCGTTTCCCACCGCAGCTCATTTGTTTTCAGAGCTTCATGGGAGCCGAGCGCCAGTTCTGATTTTTGATTGGGCATTTTTTAATTTATTTCGACGGATTGGCTATCTTTCGTTCTTTTTCCAGTTCCGATCGGATCAGATCGCCTTTGTTTCTCAAATCTTCATGCGCGTTGGGATTGCGTGACACTTCATCGAGCAAACTAAGCGTTTCCACATTAGTTTTTCCTATGACCCCCTCTCCCATCGCTTCCTTGATCGCTCGGATTTGATCTGCCCGGTTCGCTCCTCCTCTGAGTTGTTCGAGCGCTTGTTTGACTTTATTGAGATTAGTCGTGTCTTTTAAGCGCTTGGCTATTTCACCGGTTTGGCTTAACCCTATTTGCTCACGGAATGCCTGTTTCAAACTTGGCCTCTCGTCAGGAGGCATGGCAACCAATCTTTGCATCACGCCCGGTGCGGCTCTGGCCAGAGCCAGCCCCTGGCCAAGGCTTACGGATTTTCCTCCCGGAAGCGGAATCGGAGCAAGCAGCGGCAGCTGCGCGGCGCCTTTGCCGATGTAATCGCCGATACCTTTTATTTTGTCGGTAATTCCTCCTACCATCTTGCTTCTCCGCAATGCCGAGAAAGTACCGATCCAGATGATCATTATTGCCGCCAGCATCCATAGCAGAGGCCAGGCTGTTTTGATGTCGCTTATTATCGGCACGGTCCAGTCCGTACCGGCCACTACCATGTCAGGAGGCGTGTACTGAACTGAGGAAGAAAGAAAAATCATGCCGATGACCAGCGGAGCCGCGACTGTGGCCGGCATGAAAGCGGCTTCCAGAAATTCCTTCCAGATATTTATTTCGAAGCCGCCGATATTCGTTCCCAGTTTGCCCTGTAACACGAGCCCCAAAAACGTAAACGGCATCAGTGCTGTAGTCATCCAAAGTATCATTATCCGTATCATGAAACCGACCGCCATGGCGAAGATCGGCAAGACTATCGCGAGTTGGATGATGAACGTAATCAACACGCTCATCAGAGTTTGAAAAGACGTCCAGGCGGCCTGCGCGGGAGTGACGGATCCGATCGAAGCAAAGCTCACGGTTTGGGGGATTTTTGCGAGCGTGGTGATTTTTACGAAGCTGACCGCAAGTCCGTTTAGCATGGCATTGCTCGCAACCATTGTTTGATTTCCAACGGTATTGAAATTTTCCAATTTGTAACAGCCGACATTCTCATAACATGGACAATTTGGGTCTGCCGCCGGTTGAATGCAGCCATTTACCCCTTTCCAGGCATTTTGTTCACTTTGCGATCCAAAAATCTTCTTTTTTGTTATGACTTTGCA
>MFXU01000011.1:6608-19939 GCA_001788965.1 Candidatus Peribacteria bacterium RIFCSPHIGHO2_02_FULL_51_15
GGGCCGAGTGTCTTGCAGCTCCAGTTTGGAAGCAGATGCGGCACCGAGTAAATGGTTGCAGTCAGGACGCTGGAAACGTCGATTATCACCCGCGGGAAAAACCATGAGAAATTCACGAGTATGACTCCCAAGATAAAATGGGAAATCTTATTTTTTATCAGATCGCTTTTCGCGGTGATTATCGTGTATACGGCGACACCGACAAGCATCAGCGCGAATATCAGATTCATTATGTCTCTCGAGAGCTGCCAAATGCTGTTTAGCGCTTCCATCATCGGAGAACTCGTGAAGAAGTCCGCGGAGAGGAAGTATCCCGCCAGATCAAGCGAGATCAGAAGCAGGATATGCAAAAAAGTGTTTATTGTTGCAAGCTTTCCGAGCCAGCTTGTCAGATCTCCCCCCAGGCTTCCGTAAACAGTGGAACCGGCTCCTCCGGCCTGTGCGTAAGCTGCCGGTACCAGTAACCCGAACCCGGACCAAAGTCCGAAAGCGAGAAGTATCAAAGCGCCGACTAAAACGCCGTTTCTGGTGAGAATGTTTTTGTTTTTCATTTAATCTGTTTATTGTAACATTTTTTTATAAATACTTCAATTGTCCGTACAGAAGAAAATGTAGAAGTATTCTGAATGATCAAGCCTTAAGTTACTTATTCGTATTATTATCAGGACATGATCTAAATATTTAGCTGTATAAATAATTAGTACATAAATATATATTAATAATGTATAAAAAGCTTAGAAATTGGCTAATCTATGCTTAAAACATAAGAACAAATAAATGGAACACATCATTGATCAATAAACTTGCTCTATAAACATGCTTATGAGTAACATTTGTGATCAGAGCTAACCGCTTAATCCCTGAACTCCTACATGGTTCATGTCGCTTTAAAAGCATTGTTCTCTTCCCAGACAAGGGTGAAGTTGCTTTCTGTCTTCCTGCTTCATCCGGAGGAAGAGTATTTCATTCGCCAACTGACGCGGCTATTGAATGAACAGATAAACTCCATCCGGCGTGAGCTCGAGAATCTTCGGCGTATAGGACTCGTCAGGGCCAGGAACAAGAACAGGAAGAAGTTTTACAAGACCGATACAGAGTTTTTGTTTTTTACGGAGCTCAGAAACATGTTCGCAAAAGAAGTGAAAGGAGGGGAGAGCGCTACGGTATCGGCGCTAAAAAACCTTCCCGGGCTGCAGTTTATGGAGCTAGCCGGCAGCTTCGTCGGCACTCACAGCAAAATAGACCTGCTCGTGGTGGGTGATGTGAAAAAGGACGTTATCGAACTGCTTCTGGCCCAGGATCCCACGATGAGAAATGTGAAATACTCGCTTTTCCCGAAGGCTGATTTCCTTTATAGGCTGAGCCTCCGCGACAGGTTTATTCTGGAAATAGTGAACGACCCAAGGCACCTGGTGGTGGTAAATCACATAGTGAAAGAGGTCGAAGAAGCGCGGAAATAAAATTGCCAAATGGCTAAATTGTTAAATTGCTCGCCAGCCTTCGCTCAATCGCGGTTAAAGCCATTGTTGATGAAGAGCTCTGTCCGGCAAGCAAGCGTAACGTGCGTTTTTACATGTAAACAATTTAGAAATTTAGCAATTATTCTGAATCAGAAATTACCTTTACAGATAACGATTTCTCTAATAACCTTTGTCAGCTTTATGACTGGCATAGCGCTCAAAGAACAGGCCGAGAAGATGACGAAGAACCGCCCCGAGATCCGGCCGGGTTTTACGGTTCGCGTTCATCAGAAAGTCCAGGAAGGCGACAAAGAGCGCATACAGATCTTCGAGGGTCTGGTGATAGGAGTCCACCGCGGACACAGTCCGACTGATACCAATTTTACCGTCCGCCGGATTGCCTCCGGCGTCGGCGTGGAACGGGTCTTTCCTTTGCATTCTCCCCTGATAGAAAAGATCGAGGTCAAAAAAGTGGCGGAGGTCCGTCGCGCGAAGCTCAATTTCCTCCGCGGCCGCAGCGGCAAGAGCGCGAGAATAAGCGAAAGGTTCACGAGCTCGGAGGAGTTTTCTATTGCGGCGGCTTCGAAGCCCGTAAAAGAAACGGAAATTGCGGAAGGAGAGGAGGCGAAGAAAAAAGAAGAAACAGAAAAGGAGATACTGCAGAAGGCATAATTGTTATTTGTTAACTCATGTTTACGCGGGTCGGAGACCCGCCCCTATTTATTTATAATAAAGTCTCAGGAGCGCCTCTCCGAGGCGCGTAATAAGGATTGAGGATCTTCGCTTTGTGTTTGTAAGTTATTTCATGATGACAGCCGCCATAGGAGGCTCCTATCATAATGGGCAATGCACGCCTTGCTGATCGGAAACTACGGTGTCGGCAATCTGGGTGATGAAGCCCTGCGCAGATTTTTTCTGGATAATTTTCCCGGGGTAGAATGGACGGTTCTGAGCGCCGATCCGAAAGGTGAAAATGAAGTATGCCGTCTGCCGGCCGGGATACGTTCTTTTTTCAAACCCTGGTGGCGCACGATCTCTGCTTTTCGGCATGCCGATGCGGTCGTATTTGGCGGTGGGACGCTATTTACCGATATCGAATCGGTTTTTGCCTGTTTTCTCTGGTGGTGGCATGCGGCGGTTGCCGGTTTTTTGAGTAAGCCGGTTTATCTGGCGTTTCAGGGGATCGGTCCGTTCAGGACGAGCTGGGGCTTAAGACTTGCCAAACGAGTCGTAGATAAGTCCGCTTTTATAAGCGTACGGGACAAGGCTTCGTTCGAGCGTGTTCAGAGCTGGAATATGAATAAAAAAATAGTACAGACATTTGATCCTGTGTATGTGGTTTTTTCAGGTATCAAAGTCAATCTGACCGAAAGTAATACGATAGTGCTTATCCCGCGAAAAAATTCCGGAGAAAATTTTCTGATTGAGGCGTCGAAAATCATACAGGAACATCAGGGAGATCCGGTGCGGATAATCATCATGCAGCGAGATCATGAACACTTCGTCGTCGACCGGATCAGATCCATGGTTCACGGGCATTTCGAGGTCGTCGAGGCTGTGACCGAAGAAGATCTGGTTCAGGCGATAGAAGACGCGCTTTTAGTCGTCGCCGAGAGGTATCACGGCGCTCTGGCAGCGCTGGCTCTGGGCGTGCCATTGGTGGTATGTCCCCAGGACATCGGCGACAAGCTGGACGTGTTGCAGGAATTGGCGGAGAAAGACGGCAAAAAAGACCGGGAAGAATTCATCAGGTTGATTGGGGAAGGATATCTGGCGTTGAAAGCGGCGTTGGAGTCGATAAAGAATTAGGGATCAAAGGCTTAGGGAATCTCTGAAAAATTGTTAAATTGCTAAATTGTTAAATTGCTAAGAATGTATAAAACGTGCGTTACGCTTGCGACCTTCGGCCAGCTCAGGTCGCCCGGAATGACACACATGATTGTGCCAGATAAGGTCGCCCTGAGTTAATCGAACGGGCGAACAATTTAGCTATTTAACAATTTAACAATTATGTCAGGGTAACAATAAAAAGCAGTTAATCAGAGCTTCCCTCGATGTATGTGATACCATTTTGCATTTAAAACATAACTAATCGGTCATTCGTAACGGCATCATCTCGTACCGCGTAGCGTTTACTCAAGCCAAGAACTCCATACCGCCAGCGCGTCTGATTAAGAACGTTTTAAACGCGAAGTGGTATGACTCATACAGTATGATAAGAATCTCTACCTGGCAGGCTCTTAATAAGCTATAATATTTGCAATGGATGCCATTTATCTGAACGAGGCGGAAAAGAGTTTGTTCGACAAGCTCCCGGAATCGCTAAAGGAGGGTTGGCAGACTGAAGAAGAGAAAGGGACTGCTTACGAGTCCGACGAGGTTTTGAAAATGCGCAGAAAAATGGCTTCATTCGTGGATTTTCCGCAGGTCATTAAAGTTCTTGTTGCGGTGGAGAAGGGAGAAACGCAAGGTCTTTCCTTAGTGGATATACCCGAAGGTATTTTGCCCGAACTTTTTTTCACGATCGGCGCGCGGGGGCTTGAGGTATTGATCATGCGGTTACTGGCCGATGCGAAGACGGACGGAGATCTGGAGGGGCTGGCCGGACTGGCGACCTGCCGGCATGAAATTTTGGAAACAAATTCTTCCGTTTCTCTCGTATGATTTCAAGCCCGAAGGAAGCAGCGGCATCGAAAGAAAAGGTTTTTCCAGTTTTCAAAAACCGCAAAGAAATGGGTGATTTTGGACAGAAACTGGGATTCAGGAAAATCGAAGAATTCGAGTCGGCTTTGGACTCCGTGCAGCAGCGTGAAAAGCTGGTTGAAGCATTGCGCAAAAGCGATCCGAAATTAAACGGCCAGGTGGATGCGTTGATCAATCATTTGAAAATTAACCGGCAGGAAATCACCAGGAAAGAGTCCTGGTACAAGAAGGTGCTGAAGTTCCCGGGAAGGATGGTCAGTAAGACATGGGAGACGGTAAAGAAACATCCGGTGGCAGCGGCTTTGGTTTTGGCCGCCCTAGCGGCCGCCGGAGTCGCCGGCACTTATTATCTGGCTGCTAATTGGGAAGGATTTCTCGCCAAACTTGGAGCTCAGACTGCCGTCAAAGGTGCCGAAGCCATAGGACCGGCGACAAAAATTGCGCCGCAGATAGATTTGGCTCCGTTTTTGGAGGGCGCACCGCAAGCCGAAGGGTTTATACCCTGAATAATGTTTTAAAACAAAAATGCAACCATCCCCGGAATCACCAAACAGAAAAATTGAAGTAAAACGCCTGCCCGAAAAGCCGGCCTTCGGACCTTTGCTGGATGAGCTTGAAAAGCTTGTAGGGAAACCCTTGCCCGATCTGACCGAGGACATGACCGAAGAAAACCTGAAAGAGGCTGATTTCCGATGTTTCGACAATCCAGATGAACGGAAAGACGATCCATATTCCTGTGAAACTTACCTGGAACACAATCGCCATCGGGAAATAAACAACCGGGCAACGGCGATGCAATACGCAAAACTGGATCCCGCCTTGAAAGAAGCCATATCCAGACAAGAATTTTCAGCGGCGAACCAAAGGGCGGCATATCACGAATATCTGCCCCGGGCGCTCCAGATCCTGATCCGGATATTGCGTTCGTATGAAGAATTACGCGTGGGTGTGTCGGGTCCTTTGGCCGATGAGTTTTTGAGTAAAGACGAACAAATAAAAATCTATTTGAGCGAACTCAATAAAGCGATAAACGAAAGGATAGCTTTCGACAACATCCAGGCGATTGACGGGTATTTTCTCCCGAATACCACCGGAGCCGGAGAAACGATATCCATAAACGAATCCAGGCTCAGAAACATGGGCAGGCTTTCGAAGATCAGCCAGGAGATATTTCTCAAGTTGTATTCAAATCCGGCGGATAAACTACCGGCTCAACAAAGACGGGCGCAGGTTTTAAATCAAAAAATAATGAATCTTCTTTCCGGCAGGATCAATCTGCCTCAAAAGAGAGAAATGCCGGTGGGTGAAATGATAGAGGGACTGCCCAAAAATTTTGAACCGGGAAAGGTTTTCAAGGATCTTTGGCAGAAGAAATATCCCTGGCTTATCGAATCGCAGGTTGAAGCGGTGAAAACAAATCCCCGTCTGGACCAAATGAAGCTCAATACGGACCGATTGGCGGTCATGGGACAGTTTACGAAATTCGCCGGGCTGGTTTCGCGTTACCAGTTCGAGCAGGAAAGGCTCATGGTCCTCCAGAATCGGTTTGACCGGGATACGAATCTGGAATACGCCACCCCGCGCAAACGCCTCGATCAAACCGATCCCAGGATCAAGGAACAAATGACGTCGAATCTCCGGGATATCGGGCTGGCTCATCTGAAGTGGATGGAAGACACGGTGAAACTGATGGAAAAAAGCCCGCTGACGCCGAATCCGAAGGAAAAAGTCATGAATTGGCTGGAGTCGTTCTGGAACAAAAACGGGCGCACCGGAGTTTTAGAAATTTCGCAGAATCTGGCCAACAGACTTACATTCTATTTTCCGGAAATATTTGGCATAAAAGAATATGCGCACGCTTATCTTTTGGAACCCGTCGAAAAAGCACTCGGTTGGCCGAAGGGGAAGGAAAAATGGGAAGAACTGACGCCGGATGAGCAAAAAACTGTGATCGAAAGATCCCGTTCTATAAGTGACGTGATAAACGGTTTTGACCGAACGGCCTTGATTCGTTTTCGGGAAACAGCGGAGGCCGTGCGCTTGGTCAGCACGCAGGGTTCCTCTGCTGATACGCCAAGCGTCCGGAAAGCGGAAATACCGGCAGAATTCGCAGATCAGTTGGATAAAGGGGAACGAATCGTTGCCGGGAATTTGACCGAGATGATGGATAAATACGGTCGCCCGGCGGTCACGCTGGCGCTAATGCAACAATTGGAAAAAGACTGGGGTGCCCCAGCCGAGAACGGCAAGCCCGGCGGCGGATTCATGGGCGAATACGTAAAATTCATGCGGGGAGTAAATGTAACAATCGGCATCCATATCGACGTCGAAGCCGCGGAGAAAGAAATGCAAAAGCGTTACGAATGGATGATGAAATGCCTGTTTTATGCTGCAACCGGCATCGTAGTGGCAGGAGCCATAGGCGGTTCTTTGTACAGGATCACACGCGGAATATTTCGCGGTGCCGGGAAAGGAATTACGCTTGCCGAAAAAGCGGCTGAAGGCGCAGTGAAATCAGGACGTATTGGAAGAGTGTTGGGACCGGTGGGGATAGGGATCGTCGCGGCTGATTTGCGTCGCGTCATGTTGCGAGATGCGCGTTTAGAGCCGCTCAAAGAATTGGATGGAATAGAAGCCGCAATTGAGCTGCTAAACAGCAAGGACGAAAAAGGAGCTGATAGATTCAACAAAGTAAAAGAAGAAATGGATGTTTTGAAAAAAAGACTGGATTGTTTTGTTTTCGAAGACGGAGCCGTACGGACGGTACAGGAATTGGAAAAACGTAGAAGTCGATTAAATGAAAATCAAATTGCGCGATTAAAAGAACTTCAGGATAAGGCTGAAGAAATAAGAAGAATTTCCATGAAGAACAAACTGAGATATGAGCGCCAGTTTCCGATTACCGACTATTTGGTTACCGATCCGGATGGGTTTAGAGGAAACGTCGGTTTCAACATTTCAGGCTTAGAAGATGCGAGAGAGCGCGGATACAAGGAACGGCAGAGAACAAGAGCGGTTGATGAATTTCGCAAGGATCCGGTAAGTCATGACGAATTGAAAAAGAGATATGAGAGCCTGCTGGATGAGGCGGCTGAATTTATTGAAAACATTGAGGAAAAGACGGAAAGGTAGGATGTCAAAATCACCGGAGATTTGGTATGGTGGGTAAGCTTTTTTCTTATGAACATTCGCAACTTTTGCATCATTGCTCATATCGATCATGGCAAGTCCACCTTGTCCGACCGGATGATGGAGCTGACCGGGACGCTTGAGAAACGCGTACTGAAGGAACAGCACCTGGACACCATGGATCTGGAGCGGGAGCGGGGGATCACGATAAAGCTGACTCCGGTCCGGATGAATTACAAAGGAGTCGAGCTCAATCTGATCGACACCCCTGGGCATACTGATTTCCGCTACGAAGTCAGCCGGTCGCTCGCGGCTTGCGAGGGCGCGATTCTGCTGGTTGATGCCTCACAAGGTATCCAGGCCCAGACTCTGGCTGTTCTATATATGGCCATGGAGCACGATTTGAAAATTATTCCGGTTCTGAACAAAATAGATCTGCCGGTGGCGGACCCGGAGCGGGTAACCGGTGAGGTAATAAAAATGCTTGGTTGCAAAAAAGAGGATATTTTTCGAATTTCAGCGAAAGAGGGGACAGGGGTGGAAAAGGTTTTGGATGCGGTTATACAAAAGATTCCCGCACCTTCCCTCACCCCGTCCTCGCTTCACTCGGACACCCCTCTCCCAATGGGAGAGGGGGCGGGAGTGAGAGAAAAAAGTCGGGCGCTTATTTTCGATGCGGTGATGGACGAGTATCGCGGTGTGGTCATTTATGTGCGGGTCGTCGGCGGCCGGTTTAAAAAAGGCATGCAGGCCTATCTGCTCGGATCAAAGGTACGGTTTGAAGTGCAGGATGCAGGTTATTTCAGCCCGAAGTATATTTCTGCTGATGCCGTGAGCGACGGGCAGATCGGCTACATAGTTACCGGTCTAAAAAAAGTAGCGGAGACGCGGGTGGGGGATACTGTTTCATCGGAGGAAATTGCCGAGGCACTTCCCGGATACAAGAAAGTCCAGCCGATGGTTTTCGCCGGTCTTTATCCCAATCAGGCCGATGATTATCCGAGGTTGCGGGATTCACTGGAAAAATTGTCGCTCAATGATTCGGCGATTGATATTTCTTATGAACACAATACGGCGCTTGGAAACGGCTTCCGGTGCGGGTTTCTGGGCCTGCTACACATGGATATCGTCCAGGAAAGGCTGGAGCGCGAGTATGACTGCGATCTGGTGATCACGGCGCCCAGCGTGCTTTATGAAGTTGAGCTGAAGGCCTCCAGGCCGGCCTCGGTCGTGCGCTCCAGCATACTTAAAATCGGCGAGCCGAATGTCGCTTTGATTTCCAATCCGTCCGATATGCCGGATCCGACGTTCATTTCGGAAATCAGAGAGCCGTGGGTGAAGCTGGAGATCGTCTGCCGTAAGCAGGACATAGGGCCGGCGATGCAACTGGCCCAGGAACGGCGCGCGATTTATTTATCTCTGGAATATATCGACGCCGACCGCGCGCTGATGCATCTCGAGGTGCCGCTGGCTTCAATAGTTCTGGATTTTTTTGACAAGCTGAAATCAGCCAGCTCGGGATACGCTTCTTTGAGTTATGAACATCTGGGCTACAGAGCAGGGGAACTGGTCAAGATGGACATTCTGCTTCTGGGCGAAAAGGCCGATGCTTTGTCGGTCGTATTGCATAAAACGGAAGCACGGACAGTGGGGGAAAAAATTGTTAAGCAACTTAAGGAGGTTCTGCCGAAGCAGCAGTTCCAGATCCCGATACAGGCGGCGATTGGGGGAAAAATTATTGCAAGGGAAAACGTCGCAGCCTACCGGAAAGACGTAACCGGCTATCTCTACGGCGGGGATCGCAGCCGAAAAGACAAACTTCTGGACAAGCAGAAAAAAGGTAAAAAAAGGATGAAACAGATGGGAAGGGTGACGCTGAGCCAGGAGGCGTTCTTGGCGGTTCTTAAGAGATGATCGAAGTTGGATCCAGGGAAAGGGTAGCCGGAGGAATTGTAAATTTTCAATAATCTGATTCGGCACTATTCATCATCTTTATCTTCTTCAACGGGTTTCTTGAAATATTGCTCGATGCGCGGGAGATGGGGTTCGATCACGTCCTGAAGAATCTTTATGGTGAGAGGTTGAAGCTCCTGGTAGGGGATCGGCAATTTTTCGGATTCAAAGAAATCTACCAGGACAAAAGTGGTGAGCTGGAGGACAGCGCCGTCGATGTTGCTTTCGTCGACCATAAGCTTCAAAAGGATTTTTTCCGCATAGATACTCATGATCAGTTGCAGCCTTTGGATCCACAGAAGCAGGGTTTTTTTAATTTCGGGCGGCAGTTTTCCTCCCTTGAACAAGGCCGCTGAATCAGCCGGATCTTTGATGCTGATTTTATTTTCCGCGATGTATTCTTCTACGGCTTCATGTGAACCGCGATGGATCAGGGACAGAACGGCCAGAATGAATATCGAAGGGCAGTCGCGGGCGGCCAGCCTGGCGATCAGCTGAAACAAATGGGCGTATTGATCTTCCCCCAAGAACTGCAGGATAGTTTGAGCAACCCGGTCGTCCCTCCGGCGGGCTTTCTTTTCCTCGCGCAAAATCTGTTTGATCTGCTGCGCAGCCTGTTGAAATTTTTCCCTGGCTTGTTCGGAAACGCCTTCTTTTGTCTGGCCCGCGCCCTCACCGGGAGTATATGACTCTGGTCCGCCAAATTCTTGCATTGGTCAAATGCTATCAATTTTTTTATTGTTGTACCAGCTATTGGCTATTTGCAATTGCTATTTTTCGCCTGTCACTTCCACATTCACCGTCTGAGTCTGGCTGCCGACTGTTATTGAAACAGCATGTGTGCCAAGGGTTTTTATCGGAGCGGATATTACGATGGATTCCGGTGCGAGACTGATTGCGTGCTCATTTTTCATTGCGTCGACGATTTGCTCGACGGCAACGGCTGCATAAAGCTTCCCGGTCTTTGTTGTTTTAGCGGTGATGTGGACGGTTTTACCGGCAAGAGCCGAGGAAACAGACGAAAGCAGCTGTTTTTCATGCTCTTTTTCCAGAGCACGCTGCTTGATTTGCTCGGCATAACGGCGACGGACATTCGGCGTAACCACCAGCGCTTTCCTGAGCGGCAGCAAATGGTTCAGGGCAAAGCCGCTCTTAACCACGAGAAGATCGTTTTTTTTTCCGACGCCGGGAATATCCTGCAGTAGCAATACTTCCATAGAATGTGCTTGGGTGCCTGTTTGGAGCTTCAAAAGCCAAAAAATTATATAGAAATACCCTGTTTCACACAAGGGCAAGTATTAAGGGAAATTAAGGATCAACAGCAAAACTACGGGAAATAATAATTATGATCAGCAGCGGCCCTCCGTGGCCGCGGCGATTCCGGTATTCGTTTCGTTTTGGTGCAAAGGCATCCGGTACAGAACGGAGTGTCATGTTCGCAAGCGGACGCCGAAAGACCAAAAGTACTACTACCCTTCTATCCACTCCGCGGCCACGGAGGGCCGCTGCTGATACCATTTTGCATTTAAAACATAACTAATCGGTCATTCGTAACGGCATCATCTCGTACCGCGTAGCGTTTACTCAAGCCAAGAACTCCATACCGCCAGCGCGTCTGATTAAGAACGTTTTAAACGCGAAGTGGTATGAGGTGAAAATAAGAGGGTTTGGATAATATAATTTTCTCCCGCAGTTTAGCTCTTGAGCCCAAAACTTAGTGTATCAACATATTTTTGGCAGGTGAAGACCTCTATTTTTATTCATGAAAAAAGGAACCTCGTCGGTTCCCGTTTTCATAGATATTGTTTCTAAGTTATCAGCAGTCACAAGCGTAAACGGTCTGGCGCTTGTTCTCCTTGGCGCGGGCAGCGGCTTTCTTTACGAGATCTTCGACGCACTTGTCGAGAGCCTCCAGGAAATCGCCACCGGTGCGCATGTCCATCTTGGAGAGCATCTCTTTTATACGGGCTGCAACAACGGTCATAATGGGATTGGAAAGAAATAATAATGCTCAATTATTGTTTGGATCGGTCATAAGAGCAACCAAAACTGTTTAACATAGGGAATTGACAAGACTACTACATAAGTATGAAATATTTTTAGGATTCTGAAAGGCAGGTTACCGATCATTTTACGTACCCATCTCTTTTCATCCTAAAAAGCAGATCCATTGCCATCGGATTTCCGGGCTGAAGATACAAAGATTTTTTCAGGTACTTCGCGGTTTTGTCTATGTCTTTCTTTCCGTACCAGGCTTCGGCCAGATTGGCCAAAGCATCCGGATCATCGGGCTTCAGCTCCAGTGCCATGTCCAGGTTTTCAATCGCCTTTTCAAAATTTCCGTCGCGCAAATAGGCGCCTCCCAGATTGTAGTAGGACTCGGTGAAATCCGGCTTCAATTCCAGTGATTTTTCCAATGTGGCTATCGCGTCCGGCCAGCGCTTGAGACGTATGAGCACTCCGCCGAGATTATTGAGCGCGTTTACGTATTTTGGATCGATGCCCAATGCTTTCCGGTAATAATCGGCTGCCTCCTCGAGTTTCCCCTGCTTCTCGTAAATATTTCCGATGCCGTAATAACCGTCGGGCAGATCCGGTCCAAATTTCAAAACTTTCAGATACTCCGCGTATGATTTGTCAAATTCGCCTTTTTGAAAATACGCCGCGGCCAGATTTGAATTGACGCGGGGGTCGGGTTGGATACTCAGCGCCTCTTGGAATTTTTCGACGGCTTCATCCAGCCGGCGCTGCGCCAGATATTCCATCCCCAGATTGTTGTGCGCGCCTCCGGCCTCCGGGTAAAAATCCAAAACATGACCATAAAGAGTCTCATTATCCGACCAGATTGCGGCTTGGCGCGCCGAAGCGACAGATGACGCCGACAAAACAAGAATCGAAACAGAAGTCAGAATTATTTTCCGGCTTTTTAAAATTTTGAAGCTGTCGGCCGAATGAAGCCAATCGCGGATGACAGCGGCGAAAATAACAATAAATCCGATCAGCGGAATATAAACATACCTGTCCGAAGCGACGTATACGTTTCCGCCTTTGTAATAATTGAAGAAACTGGGTATTAGCGTGAGAAAAAAGAAGAGCAGCCCGAAAGACAGATGCCTGTTTCTTTTCCGGATGAAAATCGCAAATATCAAGCCGAGAACGACGGCGAGAAAAGAAAGATAAAAAGCCGGAACCGCGAAGCTTATCATGCCGTTGTACGGGTAAAGGGGCGACAAACCGGCGGGAACGAATATCTTTCCCGGATAAAAAACCGTGCTGCGCGCGGCCATTAGAAATTTTTCAAACAAGGTTGACTGCACCAGGTTGGCCTGTTTTCCGTAGAGCGCGATGAAACCGAATATCGCGGACAAGAAGATGAAAGGGATTTTATTTTTCAATAACCTGATCGTTGGTTTTTCTTCATAAAAACAGAGATCGAGAAGCAGAAGCGCAACCGGCAGCATCAAAATGGAAACTTTTGACAACAAGCCGAGCAGAAAAAGCAATACAGACAAGGTGTACAATTTTTTGTCCCGGTTTGTTTTCCATCCGAGCCAGGACAGTAACGCCGCAAAAAAGAAAAATGCCGAAAGCACGTCTTTCCTGGCGGAAGCCCAGGCTACCGCCTCGGTGTTTATCGGATGCACGGCGAAAAGCAGGCCGGCTAAAAGGGCTATCCAGCCGTTTCCGATCAGGATCCAGATAAGCCAGGCGACGAGCAATGAATTAAAGACGTGGAGGACCAGGTTGTGAAGGTGGTAAACAAACGGATTTGTCCCCCCGACGAGATGATCAAGCTGATAAGAAACGAATGTCAGAGGGATATAGAGCTCGGGATCGAAAGAGGAGAAGGCCGCAGAAACTGTTCTCGCGTTCATCTGCGCGACTATCGGGTTCTCGACTATCAATGACTGATCGTCCCAGGAAACGAATTCGTTTGAAAGAGAGTTGCCGTAAACAAGAATGCTGACAGCGACAAAAAGAAGGACTGCGCCGACAGCGGTCTTGGTTCTGGGGATATGAAAAGTTTTTAACATAAATATCGGCTTCAATGTTAGGGAACCTCTGAAAAATTGTTAAATTGCTAAA